>CALLCD010000001.1 GCA_938049795.1 uncultured Hyphomonadaceae bacterium
GGTGGCGACGCGGATGATCGGCGCCAAGATGCAGATCACCGATGATCTGAAACTGTCATGGGAAGAGGTCGAGTGCCTTGGCGCTTGCGTGAACGCGCCGATGGTTCAGATCAATGACTATTATTATGAAGACCTGACGCCCGAAAGCTTTGCCGATATTCTGGGCAAGCTGCAAAATGGCGTTGCGGTGGAGCCGGGCAATTTTGTCGACCGGCTCAACTCTGCGCCCGAAGGCGGGATGACCTCGCTGACCGATGAGAGCCTGTTTGATGGCTCGTGCATACTCTCGGCGCTGCCCAATCTTGGCGAACCTGTCGCCGCCGAAGCGCCCGTAGCTCCGATTGCGCCGCCGCCCGAGCCGAAGAAAACCACGCTGATTGACGCGGCCAAGCCTGCCGCCAGTGCCGAGACCGACGCCGAGCCTGAAGGCGAACGGCCCGAAGCGTTTGATCCGTCCACAGGTGCGGCTGACGAACTTAAGCGGATCAAGGGGATTGGCCCCAAGAACGAAGATGCGCTCAACGCGCTCGGCATTTATACGTTCGCGCAGATTGCCGTCTGGACGCCGGAAAACGTGGCTTGGGTTGAAGGCTCTTTGAGCTTCCCTGGACGCATCCAGCGCGAGGACTGGATTGCGCAAGCGATTGAACTGGCCCAAGGCGGCGAGACGGAGTTTTCAAAGCGCGTGGATGCGGGCGACGTGGCCTCCAGCAAAGATGAGGGCGAAGACTGATGCTTCAGGATAAAGACCGGATTTTTACCAATCTTTATGGCGCTCACAGCCCCGAACTTGACGCGGCCAAGTGGCGCGGCGCGTGGAATTTGACGCGCGAAATGCTCGAGCAGGGGCCGGACTGGCTGTGCGACCAGATCAAGGCGTCGGGCCTGCGCGGACGTGGCGGCGCAGGCTTCCCGACGGGGCTGAAATGGACCTTTATGCCCAAAGAAGTGCGCGACCGGCCGCATTATCTCGTGGTCAATGCTGATGAGTCAGAGCCCGGCACCTGCAAAGACCGCGAGATCATGCGCCATGACCCGCATCTGTTGATTGAGGGCTGCATGGTCGCCAGCCGCGCGATGCGGGCGCATGAGTGCTATGTCTATCTGCGCGGGGAATACATTGCCGAGCGTGAAGCGCTGGAGCGGGCCGTCAAGGAAGCTTACGAAGCCAAACTGATCGGCAAGAACAATGTCAATGGCTGGGATTTTGACATCTATGTCCATCATGGCGCAGGCGCCTATATTTGCGGCGAGGAAACCGCGCTGCTCGAAAGCCTTGAAGGCAAGAAGGGTCAGCCGCGCCTCAAGCCGCCATTTCCGGCCAATGCGGGGCTTTATGGCTGCCCGACGACGGTGAACAATGTGGAATCCATTGCCGTGGTGCCGACCATCTTGCGGCGCGGGGCGGAGTGGTTTGCAGGCTTTGGCGCGCCCAACAATACCGGCACCAAGCTGTTTTGCGTCTCCGGCCATGTCAACAAGCCCTGCAATGTCGAAGAGGAAATGAGCCTGACCTTCCGCGAGCTGATCGACACCCATTGCGGCGGCATCATTGGCGGCTGGGACAATCTCAAAGCTGTGATCCCGGGCGGCTCGTCGGTTCCGATGGTGCCTGCTGAACAGATCATGGACGCGAAGATGGATTTCGACACGCTGCGCGATTTGCAGTCCGGCCTTGGCACGGCGGCGGTGATCGTGATGGACAAGTCTACCGATCTCATCAAGGCCATTGCGCGAATTTCATATTTCTACCGGCATG
The DNA here is from genome assembly GCA_938049795.1 of uncultured Hyphomonadaceae bacterium. Lineage (GTDB taxonomy): Bacteria > Pseudomonadota > Alphaproteobacteria > Caulobacterales > Hyphomonadaceae > CALLCD01. The sequence goes on from CALLCD010000001.1 coordinate 1,760, forward strand.
AAAGCTGCGGCCAGTGTACGCCGTGCCGCGAGGGGACCGGCTGGATGTGGCGCGTGCTTGAGCGGATGGCCAAGGGCGAGGCCGGCCATGACGAGATCGACATGCTGCTGGAAGTGTCCAAACAGGTCGAGGGCCACACAATCTGCGCGCTTGGCGACGCGGCGGCTTGGCCCGTGCAAGGGCTGATCCGGCATTTCCGGCACGAGATCGAAGAACGCATCAACGAATATCGCTTGCCACGGGCTATGGTCCAAGGCGCGATTGTGGCGGCGGAGTAGAGCGCATGAGTTTACCGCGCCAGATACTAACTGCATTAACCGCGTCGTTGGCTGCCTCTATTGCGGGGCTCCTGATTAATATTGGCAGCATGTTTTTCGAGCTTATCAACACAGGTGAGGGTGATCCCCGCTTGATGGCCGGAGCAATCTCCGGCGAGACTCTAACTGCTGTGTTAGGATTGCTTCCATTAGCAATCTTTGGGCTTGTTTTCTGGCGGGTGCTCATTTGGCTGAGCCAAAAGCTGTTTGGACCATCTCGCTCGTTATTGCGCCAATTGGCAATTGGGGTAGGTGTCTTTGTATTCGGTCTTATATTCGTAGAGCTTGTTAGCCTCACTCAATATCAAAATCACCAATTTCTAGAACAGGCTGGGTTCGGGGACCTGCTATTTATCCTTAGCAGCGGCGCTACTTGGGGATTGGTTTTTTGGTGGGCCTTGAAAACTGCACCTTCAAAACAGGGTTTCATTCATGACTGACGAAACATTCAAACTGAACATTGATGGCCAAGACATCGAGGTGCCGAAATCCTACACGCTGATGCAGGCGTGTGAGGAAGCGGGGGCGGAGATCCCGCGCTTTTGCTATCATGAGCGGCTGTCGGTGGCGGGCAATTGCCGGATGTGTCTGGTCGAGTGGGAGGGCGCGCCCAAGCCGATTGCCTCTTGTGCGCAGACGGTGGGCGAGATGCGTCCGAACCGCGATGGCTCCGCGCCGAACATCAAGACCTCTGGCGATTATGTCGAGAAGGCGCGCGCGGGCGTGATGGAGTTTTTGCTGATCAACCACCCGCTTGATTGTCCGATTTGTGATCAGGGCGGCGAGTGTGATTTGCAGGATCAGGCGGTGGCCTATGGCCGGTCGGGCTCGCGCTTCGAGCTGAACAAGCGCGCGGTGGAAGACAAGAGCATGGGGCCGCTGGTCAAGACGTTTATGACCCGCTGCATCCAGTGTACGCGCTGTGTCCGGTTTGCCGCCGAAGTGGCCGGCGTCGAAGAGATCGGCATGATCTCGCGCGGGGAAGACGCCGAGATCACAACTTATCTCGAAAAATCGCTGACCTCCAACCTGTCTGGCAACATCATTGATTTGTGTCCGGTGGGCGCGCTGACATCGAAGCCCTACGCGTTCAATGCGCGACCTTGGGAGCTTCGCAAGACAAGCTCTGTCGATGTGATGGACGCCATGGGCGCGGCGATCCGTGTCGATGCGCGCGGGGACGCGGTGCTCAGGATCATGCCGGAGATCAATGAAGACGTGAACGAGGAATGGCTGTCTGACAAATCCCGCTTTGTGTGGGACGGGCTGGGCCGTCAGCGCCTTGATACGCCTTATATCCGCGAGGGTGGCCGGTTGCGCAAAGCCAATTGGGGCGAGGCGTTTAATGCGGTCCAAGCGGCGATGGACATCGAGCCGGAGAAGATCGGCGTGATTGCGGGCGATCTGGTC
>CALLCD010000002.1 GCA_938049795.1 uncultured Hyphomonadaceae bacterium
GATGCCTTTAAGCTTGGGTTGGGTTTCACCCGCCTGCGCAGCGCTGACATATTCCGAGATCAGCCCGCGCACCGTATCGCTCACCGTCACGCCCTGTTTGCGGCACGCTTCGACCAGCGCCTGTTTCATCCCATAGGGCAGACGCACATCAAGCATTTCGCTTTTCTTCTCGGGGCGTGTCGGTTTTGGCGGCTTGGTCATCGGGCCTCTCTCATCATCTGCCAGCATCAGCTTCGGCGGCAAGACAGTCCAAACCGCACGCCGCTTATTCTCCAACACAAACAGCGTCCTGCGCGAGCAAAATCATGTCGTCACATACGAAAACGGCCTGAAAGCGCGAATTTCGAGCCGTTTTGACGAGATAAAGACCGTATCGAACGCAGCCTATTCGGTTTCGGAGTTCTCGATATAGGTTTGGAGCTCAGCCGGACTCGCGCGGCCATCCCCATCCTGATCCATTTCATCGAGCCAGTTCTGGCTGATATTGTCAGACTTGGAAAGCTGCCCGTCGCCATCCTTGTCCATATCGGCAAAATGGTCTTCAAACGGCATCTCTTCATTGGAAAGCTCGAACACAAATGGGTAGACCACGTTTTGACGAGGGACCGCATCGCCATTGACCCTTTTCGGCTCGAACCGCATGGTTTGCGTCGCGCGGACGACTTCCTCGACAAACCCCTGATGCGTGCAATCGGCAGCAACATCCTGCGGAATACCATCTGCTGTAACATCAAACTTCGCCTCGCATGCGCCGGTAATATCAGCATCAATCATGGGCTGGGGATATACGATAAGCGGCGGACTAATCGGCTGCGCATCGCGATCAAGTTCCGCCGTGCTCGGGCCCGCGAGAAAGGCGAACGTGCCAAATGTCAGCGCGAGCAAGCCGCCTGTGGTTTTGACGGGATTTTTGATAAGGGTCATGGTCGTATCCTGTATGATCTGTTGCAGTTTCACCCGCTCGGACCGTTTCAGATAGGCGTCGATAAAGCTGCGCATGGCATGGCTGGCGGTAATACCATCCCGCTCGCATGCGGCCTTGAAAGCTTCCTTTTTGGAGTGCGGAATACGCACTTCCAATGTCTCGGATTTCTTTTCAGGGCGCTCGCCTTGCATCTCTGCCTCACCTCTTTGGTCGTCAGGGCCAGCCCAGATCAGCAGGCCACGCGCACCATAGAAACTCAAACACAGTCTGGACGCGAACAAAACCGTGTCGGGACAGCCGAATATGCTCCAACCCCACCAAAAAGCGCGATTTAAGCAGAGATGATATTCAACCAAAGCGGGCTCGCCGCCAGCAAAACCGCGCCCAGAACCAGCCGGTAAATCACAAATGGCAAAAAGCTCATCCGCTCCAAAAGCTTCATCAAAACCGCAATCGACGCATATCCCGACACAGCCGACAGCGCGAGCACGATCATCCCGTCCTTCATCGTCAGCGAAATCGTCCCCGCTTCAGCCGTAAACAGTTCGAGAAATGCATACGCTCCGCTCGCCACAATCAAAGGCGCCCCGATCAGCATCGAAAACCGCGCCGCTTCCACCCGCGAAAACCCGTAAGCCCGTGCCGCGGTCATCGTAATGCCCGACCGGCTCGTGCCCGGAACAAGCGCCGCAATCGCCTGCGTCGCCCCGATCACCGCCGCCTCGCCAAGGCTCATATCCGCTTCCGATTTGCCCGTTTCCGGCCGCCCATCCGCCCACCAGAGCGCCAGCGCAAAAATCACCGTCGAGCCAATGACCACCCAGACGCTCCGCATGGCGAGCTGCATCGCGTCAGGAAACTGCGTAAACACCACCCCAATGATCAAAGCCGCCGGCAGCGACGCCAAAATCAGCATGGCCAACCGCGCATTCCCCGACATTCCCGTGCCATCACGCCCGATCCCGACCAGCTCCAGCCCGCCAAGCACCGCCCGCCACACATCCGCGCGGAAATAGACGAGCACCGCGATCAGCGTGCCTAAATGCGCCATCGCATTGATCAGGATCTCATCCTCCCCGACCAGCCCGAAAATCCCCGCCACAAGCAGAACATGCCCCGATGACGAAATCGGCAGCCATTCGGTAATGCCTTGCACAACTGACAAGATAAAGAGTTGAAGTAGTGACATATCGGCCCCCGCTAGAGCCCCTAAATACGGCGTTCGCCACCGGCTGACCAGCTTTGATTGTATATATCATTATGATATTAAAAATAGCAAACAAACCCAAGCTAGCCATCATGCTTACGTCAATTCCAACTTAAATACATATCAAAAAGGTATGCATGCCCATTTTTCCCCTTGCGCTTGCCGCTCTCAAAGCGTAGAGGCGGGTCTCCCACATCGCTTTCCGGAGTCTCCAATGGCGCAATCCATGCTGCAATTCATCCATGTTGACCGCAAGACCCCAACCAAGCGTGGGGCCAAGCGCCGTAAGGAAGACTTCAGCGAGATCTATGCCGACTACAAGCCGGCCAAAGCCAAAGAGCAGGCCTCGCGCTGCTCCCAATGCGGTGTCCCGTTCTGCCAACAGGGCTGCCCGCTCTCGAACAATATCCCGGACTGGCTCCTGCTCGCGGCCAATGGACGGCTCGAAGAGGCCTATCATGCCAGCTCCGCCACCAACAATATGCCCGAAATTTGCGGCCGCATCTGCCCGCAAGATCGGCTCTGCGAAGGCGCTTGCGTCATCGAGCAATCCGGCCACGGCACGGTCACCATCGGCGCCGTCGAAAAACACATCACCGACACCGCATGGGAAGAGGGCTGGGTCGTCCCCATCAAGCCCCCCCGCGAACGCGCCCAGAGCGTCGGCATCATCGGCGCGGGTCCGGCTGGCCTCACCGCCGCCGAGGAGCTGCGCCGCAAAGGCTATCAGGTCACCGTCTATGATCGCTATGATCGCGGCGGCGGCTTGCTCGTCTACGGCATCCCGGGTTTCAAGCTCGAAAAGGATGTTGTTGCGCGCCGGCTCGCCCATCTCGAAGAGGGCGGGGTCATCTTCAAGTACAATGCCGAGATCGCCGCAAAAACAGGGACCGGGAAAACCAGCTTCGCCGATCTACGTGCAAACCACGACACCGTGCTCATCGCCACCGGCGTCTACAAAGCCCGTCCGCTGAAAATTCCGGCGCTCGAAGGCGCGGGGAGTGTCGAAGCGCTGGCCTTCCTCACCGCTTCAAACCGCAAAGGTCTCGGCGACGCGGTGCCCGAGTTTGACACAGGCGAGATCAGCGCCGAAGGCAAACGCGTCGTCGTTATCGGCGGCGGCGACACGGCGATGGATTGCGTCCGCACAGCCGTCCGCCAAGGCGCAAAATCGGTCACCTGCCTCTACCGGCGCGACAAGGAAAACATGCCCGGCAGCGCCCGCGAAGTCCAAAACGCCGAGGAAGAAGGCGTCGTCTTCGAATGGCTCGCCGCCCCCGAAGCGGTCGTCCGTACCAAGACCGGCGCGCTCAAATCCGTCAAAGCCGCGCGCATGAAGCTCGGCCCGCCCGACGCCTCCGGCCGCAAACGCCCGGACCCCACCGGCGAGACATTCGACGTGAAAGCCGACATGGTCATCTGCGCCCTCGGCTTTGACCCTGAAGACTTGCCAAAACTCTGGGGCCAGTCCGGCCTCGTGGTCAATCGCTGGGGCGCAGTCCAGATTGATTTTCGCACAATGGAAACCCGTCTGCCCGGCGTCTTCGCAGCGGGCGATATTGTCCGCGGCGGCTCGCTCGTTGTCTGGGCCATCAAAGACGCGCGCGACGCAGCCGACGCCATGCATGCGCACATGAAAAAAGCAGCGAAAACAGCCCAAGTGGCAGCGGAGTAGAGCGATGACCAATGCAATACAGGGCAAATGCTTGTGCGGTGACGTGCAGTTCCAGGTCGAAAAGGTTGAAGAACTGGACATATGCCATTGCAACACGTGCCAGCGCTGGACTGGCGGCCCCTATATCGGCGCGGATGTGCGCGGCGGGGTGACGCTGATCGAGGCCGACACCCTAGCTTGGTACGAAAGTTCGGAGTGGGCCAAGCGCGGCTTTTGCAAGACGTGCGGCACGAGTCTGTTCTACAAATTAAAAGCTGATGACAGCTTTTGGTCGATTGCCGGCGGCACGCTTGACCTGCCTGAAGGGCTCAGCGTCGCAAAAGAGATCTTTGTCGATGAAAAGCCGGACTATTACACATTCGCAGGCGATCAGCCGAGGCTGACAGGCGCCGAATTTCTCGCATCCATAGGGACGCCATCTGATGACTGACTCAAACCAACATTTCCTCGATGCCCGCAAAGCGCTCATGGATGCGCATGCCTACAATCCCGATGACGAACATTCCGCATGCGGCGTTGGTCTCGTCGCCGCACTTGATGGTGAATCACGCCGCGAAATCGTCGAAATGGGCATCAAGGCGCTCAAAAATGTCTGGCATCGCGGCGCGGTTGATGCAGACGGCAAAACCGGCGACGGCGCGGGCATCCGCCTCGACGTGCCGCAAGACTTCTTCCGTGACCAGATCACCCGCACCGGCCACACGCCAACCGATGCCGCCATCTGTGTCGGCCAGATATTTCTGCCGCGTACGGACTTGGCCGAACAAGAAGCCGCCCGCACAATTGTCGAGCGCGAAATCCTCGCCATGGGCTTCTACATCTATGGCTGGCGACAACCGCCTGTCGATATATCCGTCATCGGGCAAAAAGCCGCCGACACCCGCCCCGAAATCGAACAAGTCATGTTCCGCGACGATCAGGGCCGCGATGCCGACGCCATGGAACGCGCGCTTTATATCTGCCGTAGGCGGATCGAGCGCCGCGCCCGCGAACAGGGCATCCCCGCTTTCTATGTCTGCTCGCTCAGCCATAAGTCGTTGATCTATAAGGGCATGTTCCTCGCCGAAGACATCGACGCCTTCTATCTCGATCTCAAAGACGAGCGCTTCGTCTCCTCGGTCGCGATCTATCATCAGCGCTATTCCACCAACACATTCCCCCAATGGGCGCTCGCCCAGCCCTTCCGCATGCTCGCCCATAATGGCGAGATCAACACGCTCAAAGGCAATGTGAACTGGCTCAAAAGCCACGAAATAAAAATGGTCTCCGAAAGCTTTGGCGACCATCAGGACGACGTCAAACCCGTCATCACCTCCGGCGGCTCAGACAGTGCCGCGCTCGACAATGTGTTCGAAATGCTGTGCAAGGCGGGCCGTTCCGCGCCGATGGCCAAAGCGCTCCTCATCCCCGAAGCCTGGTCCAAGCGCGCCTCGATCATGCCCGAAAAACACGCCGCACTTTACCATTATTGCAACTCCGTCATGGAGCCGTGGGACGGCCCCGCCGCAATTGCCGCGTTCGACGGCCGCTGGGCCATTGCAGGGCTCGACCGGAACGGCTTACGCCCGCTGCGCTATGCTCTGACGGCGGACAATATCCTCGCCGTCGGCTCCGAAGTTGGCATGTGCCCGCTCGACAATGACACCATCGTCCGCAAGGGCCGTGTCGCGGCAGGTGGCCTCATCGCCGCTGATCTCGAAACCGGAAAATTCTACGAGCACCACGAGATCATCGACATGCTCGCCAGCGAAAACCCCTACGAAGCATGGCTCGAAAATGTCGTAGACCTCGAAGCCCAAATCGGCCCCGGCCCCGAGCCGCGCGTCTACGCGACCCGCGAAGAACTGCTCCGCCGCCAGACCGCCGCCGGCGTGACGATGGAAGACCTCGAACTGATCCTCGCGCCAATGGCCGAAGCGGGCAAAGAACCCATCGGATCTATGGGCGACGACACACCGCCCGCCGTCCTGTCCGACAATTTTCGCCCCCTGTCACATTTCTTCCGCCAGAACTTCGCCCAAGTCACCAACCCGCCCATCGACCCCTTGCGCGAAGACCGCGTGATGAGCCTGAAAACACGCTTCAAAAACCTCGGCAACATCCTCGCCACAGACGAAGGCCAGACCAATGTCTTCGTCCTCGACAGCCCGTTCCTCTCCACCGGCATGTATGACCGGTTGCAAAAAGTTCTGGGAGAGGGGCTCACCGAAATCGACTGCACCTTCCCCGTCGAGGGCGCAACCAATGATGGCGCAGCGCTCAAAGCGGGCCTCGACCGCATCCGCAGCGAAGCCGTTGAAGCCGTCGCCGCAGGCCGCGAACACATCGTCCTGACCGACGAACATCAAAACCCGAACCGCGTCTCGATCCCCATGATCCTCGCCGCTGGCGCTGTCCACGCCCATCTCGTCGCCGAAGGCTTGCGCAGCTTCTGCTCGATCACCGTCCGCTCGGCCGAATGTCTCGACACGCACTATTTCGCCGTCCTCATTGGCGTCGGCGCAACATGCGTCAATCCCTATCTTGCCCAGGACGGCTTGGCCGACCGCCACGCGCGCGGCCTGTTCGGTGACGTGTCTCTCGGCGAAGTCGTCTCCAACTACAAAAAGGCCATCGAAGCGGGCCTCCTTAAAATCCTCTCGAAAATGGGCATCTCCGTCATCTCCTCCTATCGCGGCGGCTACAATTTCGAAGCCCTCGGCCTCTCCCGCGCGCTGGTCGCCGACTATTTCCCCGGCATGACCAGCCGCATCTCCGGCATCGGCCTTGCGGGCCTCGAAGAAAATGCCATCGCCCGCCACGCCCAGGCCTTCGACGAGCAAGTCACCGCGCTCCCCGTGGGCGGCTTCTATCGCTTACGCAGCTCCGGCGAACCCCACGCGCTCGACGGCAATCTGATCCACACATTACAAGCCGCCTGCAATCGCGGCGACTATTCCATCTACCGCAAATACGCCTCGGCCTTACGAGACCGCCCACCCGTCCAGCTCCGTGATCTGATGGATTTCAAATCCGCAGGCCGCGCCACCCCGCTCGACGAGGTCCAATCCATCAACGAGATTCGCAAACGCTTCGTCACCCCCGGCATGTCCCTCGGCGCGCTCAGCCCTGACGCCCACGGCACGCTCAACGTCGCCATGAACCGCATCGGCGCAAAGTCCGTCTCCGGCGAGGGCGGCGAAGTCCGCGAACGCTACACCCCGCTCCCCAATGGCGACAATATGAACTCCGCCGTCAAACAGGTCGCGTCCGGCCGCTTCGGCGTCACCGCAGAATACCTCAACCAGTGCCGCGAGATCGAAATCAAAATGGCCCAAGGCGCAAAGCCGGGCGAGGGCGGCCAATTGCCCGGCTTCAAAGTCACCGAATTCATCGCCAAAAACCGCCACGCCACCCCCGGCGTCACGCTGATCTCGCCGCCGCCCCATCACGATATCTACTCCATCGAAGATCTCGCCCAACTGATCTACGACCTCAAACAGATCAACCCCGATGCCCGCGTCTGCGTCAAACTCGTCGCCCGCTCCGGCGTCGGCACAATTGCCGCTGGCGTCGCCAAAGCCAAAGCCGATGTCATCCTCATCGCAGGCAATGTCGGCGGCACCGGCGCAAGCCCGCAAACCTCGATCAAACACGCCGGCCTGCCCTGGGAGCTCGGCCTCGCCGAAGCCCACCAAGTCCTCTCCATGAACAATCTGCGCGAGAAAGTCACTCTGCGCACGGATGGCGGCTTGCGCACGGGCCGCGACATCGTCATGGCCGCCATGCTCGGCGCGGAAGAATACGGCATCGGCACAGCCAGCCTCGTCGCGATGGGCTGCATCATGGTCCGCCAATGCCACTCAAACACTTGCCCCGTCGGCATCTGCACCCAAGACCCGGCCCTCATCGAACACTTCACCGGCAACCCCGACAAAGTCGTCAACCTGATGAGCTTCATCGCCGAAGATGTCCGCGAAACCCTCGCCGAACTTGGCCTTTCCAGCCTCGACGAAGCCATTGGCCGCTCCGATCTCCTCGCGCAAGTTTCGCGCGGCGCAGCCCATCTTGATGACCTCGACCTCAACCCGCTTCTGGTCCAGGTCGCAGGCGGCGCAGATGTCACCTATCAGCCCACCCGCCGCAACGAAGTGCCCGACACGCTCGACGCGCAAATCCTCCGCGACGCCGAACCCTTCTTCAAACGCGGCGAAAAAATGCAGCTCTCCTATGGCGTCCGCAATGTCCAGCGCGCCATCGGCACCCGCGCCTCCAGCGCCATTGTCCGCCAGTTCGGCGAGCGGTCATTGGCCGACGGACGCCTCCATGTCCGGCTCGAAGGCTCGGCCGGCCAGTCCCTCGGCGCATTTGCCGTACAGGGACTAACCCTCGATATCACCGGCGACGCAAACGATTATGTCGGCAAAGGCCTCTCCGGCGCAACCATCATCGCGCGCCCGCCCGCCGACGCCAAATTCGCTGCGGCCGAAAACGCCATCATCGGCAATACATGCCTCTATGGGGCAACCTCCGGCCGTCTGTATGCGGCAGGCACAGCCGGCGTCCGCTTCGCCGTGCGCAACTCCGGTGCAAGTGCCGTCATCGAAGGCTGCGGGGCCAATGGTTGCGAATATATGACCGGCGGCGAAGTGGCCATTCTCGGCCCCGTCGGCGACAATTTCGGCGCAGGCATGACGGGCGGCACAGCCTATATCTGGGATCCAAAAGACGTGTTCGAAGCCGTCGCCAACCCCGACGCCATCAAATGGTACAAACTCTCCGCGCTCCCCGCCGAGCATGCCGAAAACTTCCGCCTCCTGATAGAACTCCACCACGAACGCACCGGCAGCACCCGCGCCGCAGCCCTCCTCGCAAACTTCGACCAAACCTGCACCGAAACCCTCCTCATAGTCCCCAACGAAATCTCGGCCCGCATCCTAGGCGAAGACGGCGTGAAGGTGGCGGCGGAGTAGGGGGGGATGCGGGTTTGTCGCATTCCCGGCGAATGCTGATTTTATACGGTGCAGCTTCAAGCTAGAAGCGGCTGAGACTATGTCAGTAACTCAAGGTATTTTCTAATGCGTGTAACAAGCTTATCGGCCGCATTTCTCTTATTTGTTAGTATATCAGTAAGGTCCATTACTAAAGTTACCACCTTGGTTTCGTTAAGTCTCTTCTGCACCTCTTCCGTTATGCAAGATGCTAATAAAATTGTATCGGCACCTGGTGAAGATGATTTTAGTTCATCAAATGATTTGATCATCGCTCCTAGTCTTTCGAGCGCCCCTGCGGGGTCGAGACCTGCTTTCACCTCGATTCCCGTTACCGTTCTACCGTCTGGCGCAATGAACCTCAAATCCGGTTCGCTGGAGAAAATAATACTTGAGGAGTTTATGCATTGAACGCTTTGAATTGTGTCAATGTTCTCGTCCAATTGAATGATAAGATCAGGCTGGCCGCTGACCGACTGGCCATTTTTTAGAACAAATGACTTAACCTCTTGAACGGCAATAAGACGTTCCACTATCGCTTTTCGGGTGGCGCGCTCACCTTCAGCGCCAATCTGATTTCGCCAACTTCCGTCAATAGAGATGCCCGCCGAAGCATAGAATAGAGCATCTAGTTTTGACATTGAAACATCTTCATTTTTGAGGAACAAAAGATTAGCGTGGTCATTCAATGCTGTGACGAGTTTGTAGGCCTGAGAGTCAGAAATGGAGCCCGAAATTTCCTTTGTCTTAATGTTTGAAACGCCGGAAACTCGTTGTAGGCCTTTGATGGGAAAGGCGGTTATGCAACGATAGTACTTCAACATTATTGGTGACACGCGGAGAACAGATGGATGTGCGAAGACCAATGATACGGGCAAGCCTTTCTTCTCTAAAACTTCGGCAGAACTTTTAGACGGTATCGTATATTCAGAGCCCCATTCCAAGTCCGAGTCCATATTATCGATAATTGTTCGGGCTCTGGCTATCAATCCAAGGTAACCAAGGTCTTTTAATCGATTTGATACGAAACTAGCTCGCAAAGCATACTGCTCTAGTACATTATTTTCCGCCATCGTCGTTACTCTCGAAAAATTGCACAAAGAGAGCGGTACCTACTGCTTCAGCGAGTTTAGGTGGGACGGCATTTCCAACCTGCCCAAACTGAGTCATCGTTGTCTTGCGCTTGCTGCTGTAACTATCAAGCCGAACACCTTTGAATTCCCAGTCGATTGGGAATGATTGCAGGCATGCAAGTTCTCGAACTGTCAACATCCTGTCTTCGTAAGGATGTATGAAGTCACGATAGCCGCTGCGGGTTACGGTTGGCGATGGTTTTTGCGGATGGAGACGGCGGTATGTTGAACCAAAAGTCTGGTCTACGTCAGATAGTTTCCCACCTATCGGGACCTTTCTTATTTTCTCTAATGTCGTTGGAGCATGAGCGGTCTGGACGTGATTCTTAATAGCCATGATTTTCGATACGCCCCTTAATCGATTTTGATACTCGTAAAGCTGTGTCCGAAGGTTGGCTAGCCTTTGGAAGGTTGCAGATAGCATCAGCGACGGTCTTGGGACCGCCTCCCGTGTGAAAATCTTCTACGTGAGGAAAGTCGAATGATTTTGTTCCTCTCACACCGACAATGAATATACGCTCGCGTTTCTGGGGCACACCGAAATCTGCCGCATTTAAGATAGCGTGAGATACGGTATATCCATCGTGTCGATTAGTTTCTTCTAGGTCGTTTTGAAATAGCTTTTTTATCTCTTTTAGCGCTAGCCCTTTTTCCCAATTGGCCATGCCTTTTACATTTTCCATGACAAATGATTTCGGTCGAAGCTCGCGCACTATCCGAACGAAGTCGTATATCAATGCTCCCCTCGCATCGGATAGCCCCTCTCTTTTGCCGGCTAAGCTAAAAGACTGACAAGGTGGTCCGCCGAATATAAGATCAATAGGTGTTTCATTTAGCCCCGCTTGATGCAATATTTCAGCTCCTGACAATGTCTGAATATCCCCTTCTATTATCTGTGCATCGGCCAGATTATGCCTCAGCGTCTCGCAGCATGATGGGTCGATTTCGACGCAAGCTCTGACATCAAATCCAGCGTCGCGCATTCCGATGTCCATTCCGCCAGCGCCCGAAAACAGTGATATAGCTATAGGTTTCATGTTGGAACTCTGGGGTAAATTTTGCGATTCGGCAATTGTAGTCAGTGAGAAAAATTATGCTTTTTGTTCCCCTCCCCACCCCCTACCGAGGCGCCCGTTTCGCCAATATCCGCTGCAATGTCCGCCGATGCATGTTCAGCCGCCGGGCCGTCTCCGACACATTGTGATCGCACAGTTCATAGACGCGCTGGATGTGTTCCCAGCGAACCCGATCCGCCGACATTGGGTTTTCCGGCGGGGCGGGTTTGGCGTCCGCGCGCGCGACCAGCGCCTTGATAATGTCTTCCACATCGGCGGGCTTTGAGAGGTAATCGACCGCCCCGGCCTTGACCGCCGCCACCGCCGTCGCAATCGCACCATAGCCGGTCAGGATCACCGCGCGCGAGTCCGGCCTATGCGTGTGCAGCACTTCGACCACATCAAGCCCCGATCCATCGCCAAGCCGCAAATCGAGCACCGCAAACGCAGGCGGGTTCAGCCGCGCAATGTCGCGCGCTTCGCTCACCGTAGACACTGCCGACACCAGAAAGCCGCGCTGGGCCAGCGCCCGCGCCAGCCTCTGGCAAAACGGCCCGTCATCATCGAGCACCAGACAGGTGCGATCATCCACATCTTGCAGTTTTTCGTGCAGTTTAACCGGTCGATCCATTTCCAGCTCCTTGGTATCGCCTGACCTCTATATAGTATGTTCGGGGTCCGGTTCCAGTGC
>CALLCD010000003.1 GCA_938049795.1 uncultured Hyphomonadaceae bacterium
CCGCGTTCGATCAGATCACCAACTTCGCCAACCCCGCCGCGCCGCGATTCTTCCCATTCGAGCGCGGCCGCTGAAAACACCCGTCCGGCCGCATCCGACGGCGCTTGACCAGGCCGCAGTCCCGCCTGATCGGAATTGCCAGACCAGAACATATGCTCGAACTTTGCCGCCGCTTTGCGCGTCGCACCGAGCGAAAACCACTTTTCCAAAATCACAGCCCATGACCACAGGCTCGCAATAATCAGCGCCACAAGCACGAGCTGGACGACAATATGCGCATCCAGCAGCAAGCTCATCATGGAAAATCCACCATGATCAATCTCGCCGATAACCGCTTCACTTGCCCCCTGCTGACTTGCCCATATACCAATTGCCATAAGCGATTCCGTTTCCTGTTTTCTGATTGGCAGATCGCCAATGGCGCACCAAATCTAATGTCGCTGCAAAATTGGGCGAGAAGTTGACGCCCACTGCAATGATCATATGTGTTTCACTGTCGTCTTCATTCCAGAATTTTCATTCCAACTCAATCGGTCGATGCGCATTGATGCAGTAGATGCATACAGAGCCTACGCATCCGCTGGCGAGACGATGAAGTTTTCCAGATGCGCGGCAATTTCGGGGATCGGACGACGCGGGCGACCATCGGCATGGATCTGCACCGCAACAATCTGCGCCTCGGCCACAATCTCGCCCTCCCGCAACGCACTTTGCGCAAACAAAAGCCGCGCGCCCTTCCGGCCCAGATAGCGCGTACAGATCTGCAAAACATCATCCACCTTGGCCGCCTTGCGATAGTCCACCTCGACCCGGGTCAGCGTAAACGCCGCCGGATCAGGCAGGCTCAAAAGCAATTGATGGGACACGCCCGCATCGCGCAGATGATTGGATCGGCCACGCTCAAAAAACCGCAGATAATTGGCATGATAGACCATGCCGGTAAAATCGGTATCTTCATAATAGACGCGAATGTCCGTCCAGTGCCGGTTTTGCGCATCGAACGCGCTCATATCGATGGGGCCAATCATGGGCCGATCTCTAGCCGCTTGGCGACGGATTGTCATCGGGCCACGCCAAAAAATGCCTTGATTTGGCGCACAGGGCGACACGGAAGGGGCGTGTTGAGGCCACAAACGACCGGCAAACCCATGCGCTCATCTATATCTCATAAGTATCAAGAGAGGGACCCTTATGACTGACACATCCAATCCGCCAAACCCGCCCCGGCCTGACACGCCGCAAGGCCAGTTCTCCGGCATATTGCCAAGGCGCTCGACCGGACTGAAACTCCTGCTCGTCTGCGCACTTGCGCTCATGCTCGCCATTCCGGCGCTATTTGTTTATGGCGTCGTGCTGGAACGCTCCCAAGGCGCACAAACGGCGTTTAACGAGATCGCCGCCAAAGTCGGCGGACAGCAATCGGTGCTCGGCCCCGTGCTCGGCCTGCCCTATTCCTATGCCCCGAATACCGCAAAGCCCGACGAGATCGTCTATGGCGTCGGCCTCGTCTATCCTGAAACAGGCAGCGTGATGACGGATGTGCAAGTGACCGAGCGCAGCCGCGGCATCCACCTGATCCCGGTCTTCACCGCCGAGACCGAATTTTCCGCCATGTTCCGGCCGGAAAACTTCAGCCGCGCACTTCCCCGCAACGCCACCCCGCTCTGGGCGGATGCGCGGATCTACATGGGCGTCAGCGATGCAGGCGGCCTCAAAACCGCAATTGATCTGACCATCAATGGACGCGCCGCCACCCCCGAGCCGACATCCTATTCAGGCAATTATCCAGAAAGCTATGACCCCGTCCCGCCAACCCATCTCGCCCTTGTCGGCGCGGAAGTGCGCAATATCGAAACCCTGACAGGCGACTTTGCGGTCACCGCGAAGATGACGCTCTCGGGCGCAGGACGGCTCGCCTTTGGCCCCTTTGCCAAGGACACCGAACTGACCCTGACCTCGAACTGGCCAAGCCCGAGCTTTACCGGCGGCACGCTGCCTGACAGCCACAATTCGGGCGAAAGCGAGGACGGGTTCACCGCCAATTGGCGTG
Organism: uncultured Hyphomonadaceae bacterium; assembly: GCA_938049795.1. GTDB lineage: Bacteria > Pseudomonadota > Alphaproteobacteria > Caulobacterales > Hyphomonadaceae > CALLCD01. Next base: position 2,051 of record CALLCD010000003.1, read on the forward strand.
TGCCGTATCTTGCGCGCGGCATTGCAGGCGCGGGGCCAAGACTGTCGCTGGCGGAGGTGACCTCTTTCGACCAGAACGATCTGGCCGTGCGCTTTGTACGCGAGGCAAACCCCTATCAGAGCGTCCAGCGTGCCCTGAAATATGCCGCCATGTTTGTCGGCTTTGTGTTCCTGTCCTACTTCTTGTTCGAGGTGACAAGCGGACTGCGCGCCCATCCGGCGCAATATGTTCTGGTTGGGCTCGCGCAGACGATTTTCTATCTGCTCTTGCTTGCCCTGTCCGAGAAGATCGGCTTTGACCTCGCCTTCATGATTGCCGCCGGCATGACCATCGCACTGACCTCTGCCTATGCCATGTCGGTGTTCCGCTCACGCACTTATGGTCTGCGCGCGCTGATCATTCTGACGGCGATTTATGGGCTGATCTTCATGTTGATGCGCGCCCAGAGCAATGCGCTTCTGGCGGGCGCTTTGGCCAGTTTCGCCGCAATTGGCTACACCATGTATATGACGCGCAATGTCGATTGGTATGGCGATCGGCAGGCTGAACCGGGCTAAGACCCCGCCCCACAAAAGAAAGCCGCCCCGATCTGTTCTGGATCGGGGTGGCCTGATTCTGGCAGTCTTTAAGCGAGACGCCTATTTCGATGAGCGCAGCTTTTCAAGCTGGGCCGCAGCCCAGTCTTTGCCGCCCCAGCCAAAGGCAATCGCAGCCGCAGCCGCCCCGCCCATGACGAAGTATTCGGCCACATTCAGAATGAACTCGCCACCCGTTGGATCAAGACCCATGCGCGAAATGCCGAGGATCACCGACAGGATGATGATCACCCATTTGACAAGCCCTGCGGCCACATCCGTTGCGCCTGAGCCAGCGGACGCCATCAAGCCGGTAATCATCCGCGCGAGGAACACGCCTGCAAAGATGATGATCGCACCAAAGGCAATCTGTCCGCCCATTTCGAGCACAATATTGAGCGCACTGGTCAGCGCCTCGAAATTGAGCACACGCAGCGCCTGGATCAGACCGAG
>CALLCD010000004.1 GCA_938049795.1 uncultured Hyphomonadaceae bacterium
GACACCGAAGCTATGGGCCTCAACCCCCATCGCGACGATCTGTGCGTGGTCCAGCTTTCCTCCGGCGACGGCACCGCCCATGTCGTCCAGCTCAACCGCCCCGCCTATGACTGCCCCAATCTCAAAGCCCTGATGGCCGATCCCGCCACGCTCAAACTCTTCCACTTTGCCCGTTTCGATGTCGCCATGATGCGCAAACATCTCGGCCTGGTCTGCGCGCCGGTCTGGTGCACCAAAATCGCCTCCAAACTGGCCCGCACCTATACCGACCGGCACGGCTTGAAAGATGTCTCCAAGGAGATTGCCGGTGTCGACATGTCCAAAGCTCAGCAAAGCTCCGACTGGGGCGCCGCAGAGCTCACCGATGCACAGCTCCAATACGCCGCCTCCGACGTGCTCCATTTGCACGAGATCAAATCCGGCCTTGAAGCCATGCTGATACGAGAGGGGCGGGTGGCGCTCGCTCAAGCCTGTTTCGACTTTCTCCCCGTCCGCGCCGAACTGGATCTCGCCGGATGGGAAGACAGTGATATTTTCGCCCATTCCGGCTGAGGTTTATTGCTTTTGTGTCATGCGCGGGAATTGGCACTGGCAGACCAAGTGAGGCTCGGCTAAGACTAGATATATCAGCCAGCGAGTGCGCACTTTATGACCTCCGAAACCGTCAGAGACCTGGACCTATGGGCGCCCCACCGCCAGCTCTCTCTCGCGCAGGCCCGCAAACGCTCGCAAATTGTCAAATGGATGCGGCTCGCCCTGGTCGCCTGCGCCATCATTACATTGGGCATCTTTCTCGGCTATGTCGCCCGCAGCGCTTATGACAGCGCCATTGGCGGCACCGAAGCCCTGCCATCCGATGAAATGGTCATCATGCTCAATCCGCGTTTTTCGGGCCGCGATGCCAAAGGCGACCTTTACGTGATCACAGCGGACAGCGCAGAGCGCCGCCGCGCAAACAATGACCTGATCGACCTCGTCAATCCCAAACTCGAAAATGCACGCAGCGGCGATGTTGCCGCGCCCTTGGGCCTGTTCAACCGCGCAATCGAAACTCTCGACCTGTTCGAAGACGTGTTGATGACCGATGCGCGCGGCTATTTGTTTCACTCCAGCCATGCCAAAGTCGAGATCAAGACTGGCAAAGTGATCGGGATGAGCCCGCTTGAGGGCACCGGCCCCATTGGCGATATCACCGCAGGTTCCTATGAACTCAACGACAGTGATGATAGTGTCTTGTTAACGGGCGGTGTCAGGACCATAATTCTGCCTGCCGAACCGTCCGAATAGGAGAAGAGAATGAAGAGATGTTCCGGTCTGATCTTGGCCCTTGCGCTGGGGGCTGCAAGCCCTGCCTTTGCGCAGTTAAGCCCAGATGGTGGCCCAATCCAGATCGAGGCAGGCAAGGCCGAGATCCTCGATCAGAACAAGCGCGTTGTCTACACGTCCAATGTCGATGTGGTGCAGGGCAATGCGCGCCTCCAGTCGGACGTACTCACTGTCAACTTCGCAAGCTCGGAATCGGGCAATTCGGTTGGTATCGGGGGTGGATTTGGGTCCATCAACAACATGAAAGCTGATGGAAATGTCCATTATGTCACCGAAGAGTTGAAAGCGCGCGGCGACAATGCTGTTTATACGGCCGCAACAGACACCGTTTTCATGACGGGAAATGTCATTCTGGCGCGCGGTGAAGATATTGCGACCGGCGACTGCCTGACCTTGCAGATCTCCGAGGGACGTTCGACGCTTGGGTGCAGTGGTGATGCGGCAAGTGACGGGTCCGCGCGGGTCAGAATCCAGATCAACCCGACCGAGCGCGACAGCTCGTCAGAGTGAAAATAGGCAGAGAATGGGCAAATTTACCATGCCAGACTCATCATATTTTAAGCATCCCGTCCTAATGTCGCCTTCTGGGACGGCACTGGGCCGTGTGATGGAGAGACGTTCGAGATGACCCCTTCAAGAGATGGTCTTGTTGTCTCCGGGATTGCGAAATCATTTGGCCAGCGCCAAGTGGTCCGCGATGTCTCGGTCTCTCTGAAGCGCGGCGAAGTTGTCGGCCTGCTCGGACCCAATGGGGCTGGCAAAACCACTTGCTTCTATATGATTATGGGATTGATCGGCGCCGATAGCGGCACGATCAAGATCGACGGCGAAGATGTCACCGCGCTGCCAATGTATCAGCGTGCGCGTCTTGGTGTCGGTTATCTCCCGCAGGAAGCGTCAATTTTCCGCGGCATGTCTGTCGAAGAAAATGTCGCCGCCGTTGTTGAGCTTGTCGAAAAAGACAAGTCCAAACGTAAAGAGCAAGTGGACGCATTACTTGGCGAACTGAACATCACCCATCTGAGATCCGCGCCCGCAACGGCGCTGTCTGGTGGGGAACGTCGGCGTGTCGAGATTGCGCGTGCGCTGGCCTCCAGACCGAGTTTCATGCTCCTGGACGAACCGTTCACCGGGATCGACCCTCTCGCTATTTCGGATATTTCCGATCTGGTGCGGTATCTTAAAAAGCGCGGACTAGGCGTTTTGATCACCGATCACCAAGTCCGCGAGACCTTACAAATCGTGGACCGCGCCTTCGTCATGTATGACGGCAAAGTCCTGTTTGACGGCGCGCCCGAAGACGTGCTCGACAATGAAGATGTAAGACGGGTCTATCTGGGCGATCGCTTCGCAGCGTAAAGGTCAGTGGCTATGCGCCAGAACTTAGATATGCGTCAGGGCCAGTCACTGGTCATGACCCCGCAACTGCAACAGGCGATCAAACTGTTGCAATTGTCCAATCAGGAACTCGCCGAATTTGTCGAGGCCGAGATCGAGCGCAATCCGCTGCTCGAACGCGCCGAGGCCGATCAGGCTCAGGCCACACCCGAAAACAATGCCCGCGCCGAAGACGGTAAAGACACTGGCGGCCGCACCGAACTGGGTGAGGGCGGTGCCCGCGAGATCGGCGCAGCCTCCGAAGCCCTCGATGCCCCAAGTGAAGACGTCAACAATGGCGACAGCGCCGCCGATACGGGTGCAGCCGAACGCCCCTCTGGCCCCTCCGCCGACACCGATTGGTCCCAAGCCGGAAGCGGCAAGGGCGGCGGCGAGGATTTCGATTTCGAATCAAGGCTCACTTCCGAAAAATCCCTGCGCGAACATTTGTCAGATCAGGTCATGCTGTCCGGCTTCGATCCTGCCCGCGCGCTGATTGCCGCCCGATTGATTGATGACACTGATGATGCCGGCTATTGCCGCGCAGACTTGGATGACGTCGCCAAAGCCCTCGGCGCAGACATTGCCCTCGTCGAAGACGTGCTCGCCACCTGCCAACAATTCGACCCCACCGGCGTCATGGCCCGCTCTGTGCCCGAATGCATGGCGCTGCAACTGGCCGAGCGCAACCGGCTCGACCCGGCCATGCAGGCCCTGCTCGACAATCTCGACCTCGTGGCCAAACATGACCTTGTAAAACTCGCCAGCAAATGCGGCGTCAACAAATCCGAGATCGGCGACATGCTTCAGGAATTACGCGCGCTGACCCCACGCCCGGGCGGCGGCTTTGCGAGCGATGTCACCATTGCCGTGGCCCCCGATGTCTTCGTCCGCGAATTGCCATCCGGCATGTATGCCGTTGAGCTGAACGCCGAAACCCTGCCGCGCGTTTTGATGGACAAAGCCTATTATGCTGAAGTCACCGCCCTGCCGATGCGCGACAAGGAGAAGGAATTTATCTCCGAATGCGCCGCCAATGCGAGCTGGCTAATCAAATCCCTCGACCAGCGTGCCCGCACGATCATGAAAGTCGCCAGCGAAATCGTCCGTCAACAGGATGCGTTCTTCGCCAACGGCGTCGCCCATCTGCGCCCGCTCAATCTCAAACAGGTCGCCGACGTGATCGAGATGCACGAAAGCACAGTCAGCCGCGTCACTGCCAACAAATACATGGCCACCCCGCGCGGCATGTTCGAGCTGAAATACTTCTTTTCTGCCGCCATTCCCGCAACCGGGGGCGGGGAGGCCCATTCCGCCGAAGCCGTGCGCCACCGGATCAAACATCTCATCGACGAGGAAGTTCTGGAAAACGTCCTCTCCGACGACCAGATCGTAGACATCTTGCGCGAATACGGCATCGACATCGCCCGGCGCACCGTCGCCAAGTACCGCGAGAGCCTGAATATCCCCTCCAGCGTTCAAAGACGACGTATTCTCAAACGAAGTGCGTGATTTTTATGTGACACTCATGTAAGCTGGACTTTCGTGGGGGTGAGTATAAGCGGCTGGCAACCCGGCCCCCGTACCGCCCGCTGAGTGAAGTTCAGAAATGGAGTCTCCAAACGTGCAAATTCAAATTACCGGTAAACATATCGACTTGGGTGACGCCTTGCGGTCTCGCATCGAAGCTGGACTTGAGGCGGCGGTGACCAAATATTTTGACCGGCCAACCGGCGGCAATGTCACCGTGTCCAAATCCGGCTACAAAACCAATGTTGACTGCTCGGTCCATTTGCCCTCCGGCATTGTTCTGAACGCGCATGGCGATGCGGGCGAGCCTTATGCCGCCCTCGAAGAAGCGCTGGAGAAGATGGAAAAACGCGTCCGCCGCTACAAACGCCGCCTCAAAGACCACCACCGCGCCGACCGCACGCCCATGCCTTCCGAGCCTGTGCCCGCCTTCGTCCTCCAGAGCCATGACGAGGAAGCGGCCAATGGCGAAGACCTCCAGCCGCTCGTCATCGCAGAGATGGACGAACAGATGCGCACCATGTCCGTCGCCGAGGCCGTCATGCAACTCGAATTGGGCGAAACCCCCGTCGTCTTTTTCCGACATGCAACACTAGAGAGATTAAACCTTGTATATCGTCGTCCAGACGGGCATATCGGCTGGGTTGATCCCGCACCGGCGTCAGCAAACATCTGATTTGGACAGAAAACATGGCTGATTTTAGCGATTTATTGCATTCGGACGCGATAATTTACCCTTTAATGGCAGATAGTCGGCAACAGATTGTCCGTCAGATGTCCGAGCGTCTCGCCGAAGTCACAGGGCTCGATTGCCGCGACATTCTCGAAGCGGTGATGGAGCGCGAACGGCTCGGCTCAACCGGCATAGGCGAGGGCGTGGCCATTCCCCATGCTCGTATTCCCGGGCTAGACCGCGCGGTTGGTGCTTTTGCTCGGCTCGGCAGCGCCGTTGATTTTGATGCGATGGACGAACAGCCCTGCGATCTGATCTTCATGCTGCTCGCGCCTGACAGCGAAGGGGGCGACCATTTGCGCGCGCTCGCTCATGTCTCGCGTGAGTTCCGCCAATCAGACCTGCGGGCCGCTTTGCGCCATTGCGCCAGTGACGCCGAAGTCCGCACATTGCTCCTACCGCAAAGCAAGGGCGCAGCGGCCTAGATTTACGCCATTAATGCACGCTTCTCGGACGCAGATCATAGGCACGCGCGGCCGCAAACGCTGCTTCACGCCCCTCGACAATGGCCAGTCTTTCGCCATTTGACGCATGAACGCTGAACAGGTTTTCCGGCGCGGCCAGAATCTCGAACGTATCAGCCGGGACAATCTCGCGGGCTTCTTCAAGGGCAAGCTTGCGGACATAGACCAGATTCTGCGCACTCGAAGGATCGGTTTGAACCGTTGGAATCGATTTCATAATATGGTTCTCCTATACATGGCCGCCAGCACCTATTCGAATCTGGGGGCAAATGGTGACCGCTTCAAGACCGCTTATGGGCAGTACACAGAAAAATCAGCACCAGATTTGGCCATTCTCCGCCGGGTCCGCTTGACAGACTCCGCCGCTATCCCCAATGAAATAGGGCCATTTTGCACAGATTAGCCATGAATTGAGCCATGAAATGACCTACACACTTATCCACAATACGGGCTGCGGATCGTCCCGAAAAGGGCTCGCTTTGCTCGAAGAAGCTGGCGTTAAAGTGACCATACGCAAATACACAACCGAAGCCGGACGGCTTAATGTCGACGAAATCCGCGATCTGGCGCGCAAAATGGGCAATGTCTCGCCCCGCGTTTTCCTACGCGAAAAGGATGCGGTTAAAATTGGCCTGCCAGACACCGCAACCGACGATGAAGTGTTCGCCGCGATGGCCGAAAACCCGAAACTGATCCAGCGCCCCATCGGCATTCACGGCGACAAAGCCGTCCTCGGTCGCCCCAATGAACGCCTGCTCGACATATTGTAAAATTCCAGGATAGATCAAATTTCACCGATTTTTCCGACCGATAATTAAGCCCGACGCGCCATACTGTCCCCCTTGATAGGAGACAGATCATGCTCGTGCTTTGGATTGCAGGCTTTCTACTGGCCATCGCCGCGTTTCTGATCTTCGGACTTCCGCTGATCCTGATGGGCCCGCGCGCCGTGTTCAAAAACACGCTGTCCCGTCCCGAAGGCAAAATCCTCGCAGGCAGCCTCGCTGCGATTGGTCTAAGCTTGTTTTTGGTCGCTGGCTCCTTTATCGAGAGCAAAAGCGCAGACACAATCTCGGCGCAGAACTTCCACAGCCTGCAAGCGCAAGCCTAACCGCACCGCGCAAGACGCGGGCTCTCATCCGGAGCCTTGCCGTCATGAAATCAAACCCCGGTCATTTCTTCGAGGATTTCACCCTCGGCCGCATCCTCACCCACGCCACACCGCTCACCCTGACCAGCGGCGACGTGTCCATCTATCGCGCCTTGACCGGCAGCCGCCATGCACTCTATTCGTCCGACCAGTTCGCCATGATGACAACGGGCCAAGCCGCCAAAATAGACCCATTGCTCGCATTCCACACCGTTTTCGGCAAAACCGTCCCCGACATCTCGCTCAACGCCGTGGCGAATCTTGGCTATGCCGAAGGCCGCTTCTTACGCGCCGTCACCGCAGGCGACACACTGCGCGCCGTCTCCGAAGTGATCGGCCACAAGCAGAGCTCCAATGGCAAAACCGGCGTGGTCTATGTTCGCACAACAGGGCTGAACCAGCAGGGCGAAACCGTCCTCTCCTATGTCCGCTGGGTCATGGTCCACAAGCGCGACGCCGCTTCGCAGCCCCCCGAAACCATCATCCCCGAACTGGCCAGCGCCGTCTCAGTAAACGCGGCAGATGTCCCTCGCACCTACACAGACTGGGACAACAATCTCGCCGGAAGCCCCCACCGCTATGAAGACTACGACATCGGCGAAAAAATCGACCATGTAGACGGCATGACGGTCGAAGAGGCCGAACACCAGACCGCCACACGCCTCTATCAGAACACCGCCAAAGTCCACTTCGACGCCCACGCCCAGAAAGCCAGCCGCTTCGGCAAACGCCTCATCTATGGCGGCGTCGTCATCTCGATTGCCCGCTCTTTGAGCTTTAACGGCCTCGGCAACGCCGCCGAGATCATCGCAATCAATGCAGGCACCCATGCCGGACCGCTCTTTGCGGGCGACACGGTCTACGCCTGGAGCGAAGTGCTGGACAAGACCGAACTGTCAGATACCGCTGGCGCGCTACGTCTGCGCCTCGTCGCCACCAAAAACCATCCCTGCCATGACTTCCCCTTGCGCGGCGAAGACGGCAAATACGCCCCTCACGTCTTACTCGATTTCGACTATTGGGCCGCCATTCCGCGTGCCGCCTCTTGACCCCGCTCATTGACGGGCTGGCCGCAACCGCAATGGCGCTGGCGGTCATCCTGTCGGCCATTGTCTCAAGCGTCGC
>CALLCD010000005.1 GCA_938049795.1 uncultured Hyphomonadaceae bacterium
CCCCGATATGATCGCCCTCTTGCTCAATGCCAATGGTCGGCATGCCGATAGCAATTACAAATGACAGCGCAGCGAGGAAGAACCAGATCAGCCCGAAGAGTGTCAGCATTTCGTTCCAGTTGTAACGGTTGGCCAAATGCAACCCCATCCCGGTGGTCATCACCACAGCGATCGCGCGACGAAACGTCAGCCCCGAATCAATCGACCAGAGCACAGATGCCGCCGTGACCGCCATCAGCGCAACCAGAAACGGCATCCTCAAACAGATCGCCGCAAATGTCTTGGCCTTCCAGATTGCAAAGCCCAAAACCAAGGCATAGATCGGCAACCACATAATTCGCAAAATCGGATTGCCGTCCGGTTTTGTCTCGGAGGCCAATAAAGGGCTCAGCAGGGCTTCGGAAAACAAAAAGAGGACGATTAGGATCACACCCGTCTCGAACATGCGCGGGATCGTGTCCCACAACCTGATCTCTTCTTCAGGTGCCGTCGTCGAGTTTGCGATTGCCTGCGTCATAGCCGATCACGCGTCAGCCCGCGAGCCGGTCAATAAACCGCGAGTCCCCGCGCACGCGGTTCATCACCACACCGAGGGCCTGCCCGCCATAAGCCTCGATTTCCTTGGTCAAATTGGTCACTGTATCGGGCCGTGTATGATCCGCCTGAACGACAATGATAACACCATCCATTTGCGAGGCCATAGCCAATCCTGCGCCCGAGCGCTCGACCGCAGGCGCATCAACAATGACCCAATCCGCTCCGCGCCGCAGCGCGGCCCACCATTCGGACCGCGTGGACAAGTGAATTTTGCCGCCATGCGCCACACGATCATTGCGAAACCGGGTGACCAGAAGCCGGGTGCCCTTGATCTGATGGGCGGCCAATAGCTTCGGGCTGTCCTGAGCCCCGCGCCGTTCACCACGTCGCGCTTCGATAATGTCGTAGAATGGCCGCGTACCCAATGACGCATCATAGGCGCGCGACACGCCTCCGGTTCCGAAATCACCGCGCTCGAAAGCCTCATATTGCGGGTTCTCGTGCAAATCCAAATCGACGAGCCAACTTGCCCGGCGCGATTTCTCTGCCGCCATCAGCGCAAATGACGCGGCAACACTGCTGGTGCCTTCGCCTTCATGGGCGGCAATAAACATAATGCCCCGTCCGCCCTTGGCCGCTGCCAACCGGCCTGCTGCACGCCATAGTGGCTCTATATCTGATCGAAGATCATGCATGGGCCTGATTATCATCTCCGACTAAAATATCCATCGTGTGCAACACCTTAAACACACAAGGTTAATGCCCGCTTTCCCGGTCTATTTATATTTTGCAACCGTGGCGATTACCGGCAGACCCGTTGTACGCTCTACGGAGTCCGCTGATACGAAGCCGCGAAAAGACAAAGCGCGCAGCAGCCCGGCGAGAAGCGCGGTAAATCCTGCCACCAGCAGTGACAAGACGGCTATGACGAGCTTTAGACTTTTGCCTTCAGCAGGGCGTCTGGCCCGCTCCAATATCTTGATATTGTTCTCGTCCTGGCGATCAAACAGCGACAGGGTTCGCGATTCGGTTTCGCGCACCGAAAACCCGCGCACATTGGTCTCGAGCAGATCGCGTTTGCGAATCAGCGCTTGCCATTGGGGTTCCAGTTCCGCCAGCCGCCTCTGGCGCGTCTGAACATCGGCAGCCTGCCGGTTGAGCACCTCCCTCTGCTGACGCGCGGCGGACAATTGAGCGCTTAGACTGGAAAAGCTCGTTTCGACGCTCTGAAACAGTGGATTGGGTCCGCGCCGCACGAGGCCGCTGGTGCGCGCACCGCCATCGAGATATTGCCGCGCGCGGGCAATCCGGCGATTGATGTTCTGCACAGGTTCTGATGTCTCGGTGTAGCGCGAGAGCAATTCTTCTCGCTCGAGTTCCAGCGTCACGAGGCTTTGGGCGGACGAGTCCTCGACAAATACATCAATTTCTCTGGGCGTCGTCTGAAGCTGTTGCTGCAAGACGGTCAGTTGCCCCTGCAATTCACTCTGGCTCGTCTCATTGCTGAATATGGCTTGCTCGATGGAGGCGACCAGTGACTGCACTGTGGCTTTCTCGGTTTCAAAGTTGCCAATATTGCTGTCGGCCAAAAACTCGCGTATTTCTTCCTCGGTATCAAACAAATCCCCCTCGAAGATACGTCGCTGCTCCTCGAACGAAGCCAGATCGGCATTCTCGAAAATTGTCGCACGGTAGTCGATATACTCGTCCATAAATGCGTTCAGGACATCGGCTGAAAGTTGAGCATCCTGATGCTGGAAACTGGTGCCGATGACCGTTTTCTTCGGAGCGGCAAAGGCGCCGAAATCTTCACGAAGCGATTTGAGCGCACGCTCATTTATCTCGTAGGCCTCGGTGGCATCTGCTTCGGCGAGCCCCTTCGCCAATTCGGGATAAAGCAGCTGGATGCCAAATGTGTCCATAACGCGTTCGGCAATGACGGGACTATAAAGCAATTCAAGCTCTGTCTGAACGAGTTCCTCGGTTCCGGGTAAGGTGTTGTTGAGCACATCAGAGCCAACCCTCGGCCGGAACAGATATTCCTCACCAACAGACACTTTCACTCTCGATGTTGCGACATAGACGTCCTTCTGCATGAAGGCGACAAACATGCCCAGCGCAAAAATCGGCAGAAAGACAAGCAACATCAACCAGATGTTCCGCCAGAGGTGGACACCAACCTCGAGCACACCAAGACGCGGCCGCTTTTGGGCTGAGACTTCAACATAGTCGGTCATGCAATTCAGACTTTCAACTCACTAGCGCTTCGTCTAGCAGATGCTATTTGATAATTCCTTAATCATTAACAGTTATGATTGATTGGTAGATTAGATTAGGTTTTTCCATGTGGCGTATTGTTTTTTCCGGCTGTATTAGCCTGGCCCTTGTTTCCGGCTGCGCGTCCAAGCGCGTGACATCTCCTGACTTCCCGCAGACGCAGTGGCAATCCTATTCAGGCAATGACGCCCCTTATGTCTTGTGGACAGGCGACACGCTTAATGTGGATGTTGCCACAGCGCCCGAACTTTCAAGGCAAGCCCTCCTTATTGGCCCCGATGGCCGTATCTCCATGCCGCTCATCGGCGCCGTTCAGGCCGCCGGACGTAGCTCCGAACAGGTTCGCGCCAGCTTGATGTCCGCGTTCAGCAGCCAGCTTCGCGATCCACGCCTGACCGTCAGCGCCACCGCCTATGGTTCCCAGCGCGTCTTTGTCGGCGGACAGGTCACCGCCCCTGGCATTGTCGATTTGCCTGGCCAGATCGGTCCCCTGCAAGCCATCATCATGGCCGGCGGCTTTACGCCAGAAGCCGACACAAAGCAGGTTCTTTTGATGCGCCGCATCCCCGGCGGCGAGGTCAAATCCGCCATTTACAACATCAAGGACGGTATACTCGATCCGGCCGCGGCCAATTGGGGACCGTTGCAACGCTTTGATGTTGTCTATGTCTCGCGCACATGGATTGCGAAAGAAAACCTGTTCGTACAGCAATATGTCCGCAATGCGCTGCCGGTGGATTTCTCACTCTTCTTCGATGTGACCGGCGGCTCGCTGTTCTAGCCGGTCACGGCGTCGAGGTATTACCTTGTCGGGCTGGTCAGTTCATCGGGCAAACTTTCAAGATCAAACCAGCCCCAGCCGCCATGCTTTTCTGGCTCCATCAGGCTTGGTGTACCCGCCGCAATGTGGGCGTGATAGACCGGCGCAACCCAATGTCGCCCGTCCCCGCACTTGATCGTCTGCGCTATGCAAGCCAGCCCATCAAGCGCGATCTCGACACCAAGCTCCTCAGAAATTTCGCGGACAACTGCCACTTCAACCTGCTCGCCAAAGTCGATTTTTCCGCCCGGCAATCCCCAACACCCCGCTTCTGGTTCGCGTAAGCGCTGGATCAGCAGCAATTGCCCTGCCCGATTGGTGATTGCCGCGCGGCAGCCAACCTCCGGCACCCGCGCCTCTTTTTTCGTCATCGCGTCTATTTCCGTCGTTCTGTCTGCCTTCCCAAAAACCAGATAAAGCGAACGTGATCAAACCGCCCGCAGCGGCCGGGGTGTCTTTTTGCAAAACTCCGTTTAGTGTAAAGGATGGAAGGACACCCTAAACGCAAGGAGTACTCCAGATGACAAAAAGAACACTCTGGCCTCATATCGCTGGTATGGCAGCGGCTCTCGCGCTTGGTGCCTGCGCCACGGCGACGCCCTATCAACCCCAAACCGGCGGCATCAATAGTTTCGGCTTTAGTGACACACGGATCGAGCCGGGCAAATATCGCGTCAACTTTCGCGGCAATGCCAGCACGGATCGGGCAACCGTGGAAAACTATATTTTGCTGCGCGCGGCTGAACTGACCCTGCAAGACGGTTTTGGGCATTTCGTAATCATCGAGGAAGATGATGGCGGCACCAGTAATTTCAACACGACCGGCTTTAATAACGGGGTCGGGTTTGGCGGCGGATTTCGCAATCGCGGCTTTGGTGGCGGCTTTGGCGGCACGACCAGCAGCCGGACGCGCGAGCGCCGTATCTTCGATATTGGTGTGCTCGTCCAGGGTTTCCCCGGCATCAAAGCCGAGGATAATTATCTGGCGTTCAATGCCGAAGATGTCGTGCAAAACCTGCGCCCGGTCGCCCTTCGGCCACGCTAACAGGTCGCCGCAGCGCCAATACATACCTATAAATATTGGTTTTTCCCTGAAAAAGAGGCCGCCCGTAACAGGGCGGCCTTAAGGGAGGAAACTATGACAATGAGAAACTCAACTGCCATGCATTTGATCTAGTGACTACTGAACGATTTTTCAAGTGTTCATTTTTTAATTTTGCAGTTGCCGCCAATTTTCCGCAACGGAAGGCCCAAAAACAAATCTCCCCAAAGCGCCAACACCCTCTCGCCAAGGCCCCCTCATCGCACTAACATCGCCCCGACACTTTCAAAGGGGACGCCAAACCGATGGACTTCAACCTACCCGCAGAGCTGACCGCCTATCTTACCGAGCTTGACCAGTTCATTGAGGCGGAGATAAAGCCGCTTGAAGATCAGGACGACAATATCCGCTTCTTCGACCATCGCCGTGAATATGCCCGCACCGACTTCGAGAAAGACGGCTTACCCCGCCCCGAATGGGAAGCTCTGCTGTCCGAAGCCAAACGTCGCGCCGACAAGGCCGGTCATTTCCGCTTTGGCCTGCCTACCGAATATGGCGGCAAAAACGGCTCAAACCTTGCGATGGCCGTCATCCGCGAACATCTCGCCCGCAAAGGGCTAGGCCTGCACAATGATTTGCAGAACGAGCATTCCATTGTCGCCAATTTCCCGCAAATCCTGATGCTGCGCGATTTTGCCCGCGAGGATCAGCAGCACCTCGCCACAGACGCGCTCGAAGGCCGCTTCCGTGCCACGTTCGGCCTCACCGAAGCCGCCCACGGCTCAGACGCCACCCATATGGACACCCGCGCCGTCTCCGAAACCCGCGACGGCGTCGATGGCTGGCTGATCAATGGCGAGAAGATGTGGATCACCGGCATGCACACGGCGACCCATATGATGTGTTTTGCCCGCACCAGCGGCGATGATGGCGACGCGCGCGGCATCACTTGCCTGCTTGTGCCTGCCGATGATCCCGGCATCACAATCGAAGAATATATGTGGACGTTCAACATGCCGACGGACCATCCGCGCCTGACGCTCAAAGACATATGGGTGCCCGAAAGCGCCCTGTTCGGCCCGCTCGATGGCGGCCTTGCGCTCGCCCAGCACTTTGTCCACGAAAACCGCATCCGCCAAGCGGCTTCTTCTACGGGTGCCGCGCTCTATTGCATCGACGAAAGCGTAGACTATGCCCGCGCCCGCAAACCGTTCGGCAAACCGCTTGCGATCAATCAGGCCATCCAGTTCCCGCTCGTCGAGCTTGCCTCCGAAGCTGAAATGCTCCGCCTGCTTATCTTCAAAACCGCTTGGGAGATGGACCAGATGGCCAAGCCCGATGTTGCCATTCACCTGTCGGACAAAGTCTCGATGTGCAATTACCGCGCAAACCGGCTGTGCTGTAACGCCGCCGACCAAGCTATGCAAACTCATGGCGGCTTGGGCTATTCGCGCCACAAACCGTTTGAACACATCTACCGCCACCACCGCCGCTACCGCATCACCGAAGGCGCCGAAGAAATCCAGATGCGCAAAGTCGCCGGCCACCTCTTCGGCTTTATGGGACCAAACAAGCGTTAGGGATGCAGCGCCCCTATTCCGCCGCCTTGAGCAAAGCCTGTATCCGGTCGAGATAGCGCAGCCAGGCCGTCCGCCCCGCTTTGGTCAGATGCACCCGCGTTTGGGGTCGCCGGTCCACAAAGCGTTTTTCCAGCCGGACATATCCTGCCTCGTCCAGCTTGCGCAAATGGGTTGAAAGATTGCCGTCGCTCGCGCCGACCTTGTCCCGCAATTCGCCAAAAATCGCGGGGCTGACAGAAGACAGATACGCCATAATGCCAAGCCGCAACCGGCCGTGGATGATGTCATCAATCCCCGAATGATCAAATGGGTTCTCGTCGCTCATGGTCTAGACAATCGTCCGTGGTTCGTTACGCATCGCTGCAATGCCCGGAACAAGTTGCGTCAGGGCCACCCCGAATGCCGCCACGAGATACACTTCCGCGGTGCCGACAAAAACCAGCGACATC
>CALLCD010000006.1 GCA_938049795.1 uncultured Hyphomonadaceae bacterium
GAATCCGCAATATTGACGCAATGGGCGAGCCCTTCGTCGCTCAAATTATGATTGATCAGCCCCGTCACCACGCCAACTTTCGCCAGCCCGAACCAGATCGCGATATATTCAGGACAATTGCCCATAAACAGCGCCACCGCATCGCCGGCCTTGAGCCCCTGCGCAAGCGCCCAATGCGCCACCCGATTGGCCAATTGGTCCAGCTCGCCATAGGTCATCAACTCGCCTTCAAACCGCACCGCCACATTCGCGCTGTGCCGGTCCACGCTGCGCTCGAGATCATCGGCGAGCAGATTGGTGCTTTCAGGCGATATATCGCTGGTATATTTGAGCAGTTTCCGAATGCCGGAAATCGTCGCCCAGTCGCGCTGTAAATTCGCAATCAATCCCATGCCAGCTCCTATTTGGTCCTACCGTCCATAGAACGGCCATCATGGGACATAGTCTAGCAAAAACAAATGAACACGTACCAAACATTTCCGTGCTCTGGCCATTCCAAGCCCTGATCCATCATGCTAACCCGTGGCTTTATCTTATGGAGTTGCCCTATGGCCGAACCTGATGCTTTGGAAATTGTCCTTGACCTGCTCAAGCTCGAACGGCTCGAAACCGACCTGTTTCGCGGCGTGTCACCGGACGAGACCTCCCAGCGCGTGTTTGGCGGTCAGGTCATCGGTCAGGCTATGATGGCCGCCTACCAAACCGTCGAAGACCGCGTTTGCCACTCCATGCACGCCTATTTCATCCGGCCGGGCGATCCGAATGTGCCGATCATCTATCAGGTGGACCATTCGCGCGATGGCCGCTCCTTTACCACGCGCCGCGTCGTCGCCATCCAGCATGGCAAGCAGATCTTCAACCTGGCCGCCTCCTTCCAGATTGCCGAGGATGGCTGGTTCCATGAAGCGAAAATGCCCGATGTGCCTGGCCCCGAAGGCCTCAAAACCCGCCGCGAACTGCGCCAGGAAGCGCTCCACCTTTTCCCAGAAGCCTTGCACGACCAGCTCACCCGCGCCCGCGCCATCGAAATGCGCCCCGTCAATCCGCAGAGCTTCGCCCACCCCGAGCCCATGCCGTCCGAACATCATGTCTGGTTCCGCGCCACGCGCTGCTTCGAGGATGATCCGGCCATCCATCAATGTCTCATGGCCTATGCCTCGGACATGTCCCTGCTCGACAGCGGCACCCGTCCGCATGCCGTCTCATGGCACACCGGCAAAGCAATGATGGCGAGCCTTGACCACGCCATGTGGTTTCACGCCCCCGCCCGCGCCGATGAATGGCTCCTCTACAGCCAGGACAGCCCGTTCGCTGGCGGCGCGCGCAGCTTCAATCGCGGCATGATTTTCAAACAGGACGGCACCCTCGTCGCTTCCGTCGCGCAGGAAGGTCTGATGCGCCCCCGACGCCCCGCCGCCGAAAGATAACCGTCAAGCGCCAAAACAATCCGGTTTCGCCGCGTTTCGAGCCTTGACTTCACGCGGCAGTCTGGTCATTAAGCGCATCAACTTAATATCCACACACAAGAGAGCCCGTCATGGCCAAGACTCCAACCATCAAGATTCGCCTGAACTCAACCGCAGGCACGGGCTTCTACTATGTCACCAAGAAGAACCCGCGCAATCTGACGGAAAAAATGGTCATGAAGAAATATGACCCGATTGCCCGCAAACATGTCGAGTTCAAAGAAGGCAAGATCAAATAAGATCGCCTTTGCGCGACCCAGCGCTGCAAACATCTGAAAAATAATAGAATTTCACGGAACGTTGGTTTAAGCCGCCAGCGACATAACCCGATTGCGCCCGGATTTCTTGGCCGCATAAAGCGCGTCATCCGCTTGCCGTAACAGGATTTGCGGATCGCCCGTTAGCTGCCCCTCATTGGTCGCAACCCCGGCGCTCACGGTCACATCAAGCGTCGGCTTCCCCTCACCAATCCCGAAAGGTGTTGCGGCCACAGCGCAGCGTATCCGCTCGGCTGCCATACAGGCCAGATCTCCGGGAATGCCCGGCATAATGACCAGAAATTCCTCACCGCCCTGACGGCAGACAATATCCATCGGTCGGACATTCTCTCGCAGCCGGTCGGCAAACTGGCACAAAACATCATCGCCAACCTCATGGCCATGCGTGTCATTGACCGATTTGAAGTGATCAATATCGAAGGCCGCAATCGACACCGGCGCCGCATCCACTACGCTGCGTCCCATCAACTGGCTCAACTGGCTCATCATATGGCGGCGGTTATATAGCCCCGTCAGCGGATCAATCACCGACAGCTCGATCCCGCGATCCACGCGCCGTCTCAAAATCTCGATATAGCGCGTCCGGCGCGTCTGGGTCAGCACACGTGCGAGCAATTCTTCGCGGTCCACCGGCTCCATAATAATGTCGCTTGCGCCCAATTCCAGCGCTTTAAGCGCCTTGTCCTGATTGATCTCGTTACAGATCAAAAGGATCGCCACCGCCCGCGTCCGCTCGCCCATTTTAAATTGCGCACACAGCCGCAACGGGTCGAACCCCTGCTGGTCAAGCGCGAGCACCAGAACATCAATGCCGCGCCCCTCGGTCTGGTCTCCGGCATCCTGCAAGGACGCGGTGACATGCCCCGCCCGACGCAGATAATCGGACAGTCGCCGCGCGCGATGAACACTCTCATCGACCACCACAACGCGCGAGGGCCGGTCCATAGCGTCCGCATCAATATCCGCATCGAATATCGCGGGGCCCCCGCTCGCTTCACGCTGGCGCAATTCCTTGGCCACTGAATGATAGCGCAGCAAAGCGCTGATCCGCGTCAGCAGACCAAAATCATCAAACGGCTTGGTGATAAAATCGTCCGCGCCGGCCCTGAGCCCCTGCAAGCGGCTCTCCTGCTGACTGAGGGCTGTGACCATGACCACGGGAATATGGGCGGTTTGCGGATTGGCCTTGAGCCGCTGGCAAACCTCATACCCGTCCATACCGGGCATCATGACATCGAGCAGAATCACATCGGGCGCATGCTCCGCCGCTGCGACCAGTGCATCGGGCCCATTGGACGCCAGAATCACTTCGAAATAGCGCGCTTCGAGCTTGGCCTGCAACAGCCGCCGGTTCGCCAGAATGTCATCGACCACCAGAATGCGCCCGCTCATGACACCGCCGCTCCGTTGATCAATTCCTCAACCGCGCGGATAAAGCTCGACATCTGGATCGGCTTGGACAAATAGCCCTCGCATCCCGCCGCCCGCACGCGTTGCTCGTCCGCCCGCATCGCAAATGCCGTCACCGCCAGCACCGGAATATGTGCCAGCTCTTTGTCATCCTTGATCCAGCGCGTAATATCGAGCCCGGAAACCTCCGGCAACTGGATGTCCATAATGATCAGATCAGGCTTTTCTGCACGCGCAATTTCAACCGCACGCGCACCATCACGGCTGGTGTGCGTGTCGTACCCGAAAGCGTCTAGCAGATCGCAGAAAAGCCGCATATTCAGCTCATTATCTTCGACCACTAGTACAGATTTACGCGGCTCGTCTGCCATGTGTCTCACTAGATATGATTCGGGACGATCCCGTAATTACTGGCCAATCCTAGCCAGAGATCGTTAATCATTGTTTACACCAGCAGACAATCGGGGCGATGAACACACTTATGTCGGGAGGACATGTCCAAATGCAGACCCTCTGCCGTGACTGCCTGAACACGCCGCCGCCCGACGCCCATATCTGCCCAACCTGTAATGGAACAAGGCTGATACACCACCAGACCCTCGACCAACTCACCATCGCCCACATTGATTGCGACGCTTTCTATGCCGCCATCGCCAAACGTGACAATCCGGAGTTGAAAGACAAACCCGTTCTTGTCGGCGGAGGCCATCGCGGCGTCGTCTCCACCGCCTGCTATATCGCAAGGCTCTATGGTGCCCACTCCGCCATGCCCATATTCAAAGCCCTCAAAGCCTGTCCGGACGCCATTGTCGTGTCGCCGGACTATGAAAAATACCAGATCGCCGCCGCGCAGATCCGCGAAAAAATGCGCGCCCTGACCCCGCTCGTCCAGATTGTCTCCATCGACGAAGCCTATCTCGACCTCTCCGGCACCCGCAAAGTCAACAAAGCCGCCCCCGCCACCATCCTCGCCCAATTGGCCCTCGAGATTGAACGCGATGTCGGCATCACCGTCTCGATTGGCCTCTCCGCCAACAAATTTCTCGCCAAAACCGCAAGCGAACTCGACAAACCCCGCGGATTCGCCGCCCTCAGCGCGCAAGAAGCCCCTGCCTTCCTCGCCCCGCACCCGCCATCCTTCCTCCACGGCGTCGGCCCCAAACACGCCGCAAAACTCATTCGCGACGGCTACCGCACCATTGGCGACCTGCAAGCGGCCCCGCAAAAAGAGCTGATCGCCCGCTATGGCGAAACCGGCCTCTGGCTCTCAGAGCGCGCATTCGGCCGCGACAATCGCCGCGTCAGCCCCGACAGCGTCCGCAAATCCGTCTCCGCCGAAACCACATTCTTCGCCAATATCCACGCCCTCGACGCACTCGAAGACGAATTGTGGCGTCTGAGCGTCAAAACCGCCGACCGTTCGAAAGCCGCAGGCGTCGAAGGCGTGGTCGTCACACTCAAGCTCAAATCCGCCGATTTCAAAACCATCACACGGCGGGTTACCCTGCCCGGGCCCACCCAATTGGCCCAGACCATTTTCCGCAGCGCCCGCACGCTGCTGGCCCGTGAAGCCACCGGCCGCCAGTTCCGCCTCATCGGCGTCGGCATTTCCGCCCTGACCCCCGCTGCCAAAACCGACGCCGCCGACCTGCTCGACCCGAATGTCAAAAAACGCGCCAGCGCCGAGCGCGCCGCCGACATCGCCCGCGCCAAATTCGGCAAGGACGCCGTCAAAACCGGCCGCACCATCCGTCAGGAACACGCCCGCGCCGCCCGCCTCGCCAAAGACAAATCCACCAAACCCTGATTGTCGAGCCGTGCCCGCCTATGCCATAAACACGCGAAGAGGGAGATCCATCATGCGTCCAAGTCATCACCACATCGCCACGCTCAGTCTGCTCGCGCTCGGCCTCGCCGCCTGCTCAGACAGTATCCCCGCGCCCGACGAGGTCACCTTCGACGAAAACGTGCGCGTCTTCACCGCCAAGACCATCTACACCGGCAATCCGGACGAACCGCAAATCTCCGCCCTCATCGTCAATGATCAAGGCCGCATCCTCGCCACTTTCCGCTTCGGGTCGCACGCCTATGCCACAACACCTGATGGTCCCGCCGAGATCATAAATTTCGAAGGCGCAACCCTCTTCCCGGGCTTTGTCGATGGCCATGCGCACCTCTTAGGCATCGGCCAGCGCGAGATGACCCTCGACCTCACCGGCACCGCCTCAATTGACGATCTGACCACACATATCGAAGCGGTCGCTTTTGATGCGCCTGCGGACCAAATTATCTATGGCCGCGGCTGGATCGAAACCGGCTGGCCCGACGCCCGAATGCCGACCGCCGCCGATCTTGACAAGGCCGCCCCCAACACGCCCGTCATCCTCATCCGCGCTGACGGCCATGCCCTTGTCGCCAACACCGCCGCCATGACCGCCGCCGGCATCAGCGCAGACACCCCCAACCCCGCAGGCGGCAAAATCGAACGTGACGCATCGGGCGCAGCGACCGGCATCTTCATCGACAAAGCTATGGCGCTCGTCACCTCTCTCATTGCCGCGCCGACCGAAGCCGACATCGCCACAGCGCTGGAAACCGGCGCTCAGGTCTATGCCTCACGCGGCTGGACCGGCCTGCACAATATGTCCGTCTCCGCTATGGAAGCGCCGATCATGGAAGCCCTCGACACCGCAGGCAAGCTTCCGATACGCCTCCACAATGCCTATGACACGGACGGTTTCGACATCGCCGCCACCCGCGCCCACGAGACCGACACCATCCAGAACCGCGCCGTTAAAATCTATATGGACGGCGCGCTCGGCTCACGCGGGGCCCAGCTGCTCGCCCCTTATAGCGACCAACCCGACACCAGCGGCCTCAGCCTGACCAGTCAGGGTGATTTGTCCGATACGGTCTCCCGCGCAGCGACCGACAATGTCCAGCTTGCCATGCACGCCATTGGCGATCAGGCCAATCGCCGCCTCATCGAAATGGCCGAACGTATGAGCCCCACGGTCGGCGGCATGTCCAATTTGCGCTGGCGGATCGAGCACACGCAAATCCTCGATATGAGCGACATCTCCCGCATGGCAAATTCCGGCCTCATCGCCTCCATGCAGCCCAGCCACGCCATTGGGGACTTACACTTTGCCCCCGACCGCTTAGGTCAGGACAGGCTGGCCGGGGCGTATGCGTGGCAAGGCTTACTTGATGCGGGCGCGCTCATTGTCGGCGGCTCGGACGCGCCCGTCGAGGTCGGCTCTCCCTTGATCGAGTTTTACGCCGCGACCGCCCGCAAATCCCTCGACGGCATCTCCGGCGAAGGCTGGCACCCCGAACACGCCGTCAGCCGCGCGCAAGCCCTCGCCATGTTCACCTCGGCCCCCGCTTTTGCCAGTTTTCAGGAAGATGACCTCGGCACCATCGAAGTTGGCAAACTCGCCGACCTCACCGCCTTCAATGCCGACCTGATGACCATCCCCGAAGCCGACATCCTCAAAGCCGAACCCGTCGCCACCGTGGTTGCGGGTCAAATTATCTGGCAAGCAGATTAGTCCGTAAGGAAACCAAGATCCGTATTCCCTGCGAAGGCAGGGGTTCATGGCTACAAAGACCGGACATGCCGCCATAGATCCCAGCGTGCGCTGGGAAAACGGTCTCTGTTGCAATCCAAATCTCGAAACGCTTCCCGTCTCCCCAATGCACATTGGGGTCCATGGCATCTTGTCCCTTGTTCCCCGCCAAGGCGGTGGGGCAAACAAAAATCCCTAATCCCGCAACATATCCCGCGAGACGATCACGCGCATAATCTCGTTGGTGCCTTCAAGGATCTGATGCACCCGCAAATCGCGCACGCTCTGCTCGACACGGTAATCCTTCAAATAGCCATAGCCGCCATGAATTTGCAGCGCGTCATTGGCCACTTTGAACCCGGTATCGGTCACAAACCGCTTCGCCATCGCGCACCAGCGCGTTGCGTCCGGCGCCTTGTCGTCAAGCTTACGCGCCGCCTCGTACAGCATCACCCGCGCCGCCTGTAGTTCGGTTTCCATATCGGCGAGCTTGAATTGTGTCGCCTGAAAATCTGCGATTGCCTTGCCGAACTGCTTGCGCTCTTTGGCATAATCGAGCGCCCGTTCCAGCGCAAACTGCGCCCCGCCCAGCGAGCACGCCGCAATGTTGAGCCGCCCGCCATCAAGCCCCGCCATCGCAAAGCGGAAGCCATGCCCCTCCTCGCCAATCCGGTTCGCCGCGGGAATGCGCACCCCGTCAAAAATTACCTGTTTGGTTGGCTGCGAATTCCACCCCATTTTCCGCTCATTCGCCCCGAAAGACAGCCCCTCAGTGCCCTTCTCGACAATAAACGCCGACACACCTTTCGCGCCATCATCCGAGGTCCGCGCCATCACGACATAGACATCCGACACCCCCGCGCCAGAGATAAACTGCTTGCCGCCGGTGATGACATATTCGTCGCCCTCACGCACCGCCCGCGTCGTCATCGAGGCGGCATCCGAGCCAGATCCGGGCTCGGTCAGACAATAAGACGCGACAAGCTCCATCGCCGTCAAACGCGGCACCCATGCCTTGCGTATGGCATCATCACCAAACCTGTCAATCATCCACGTCGCCATATTGTGGATCGAGATAAACGCCGCCGTCGACACGTCCCCCTTGGAAAGCTGTTCGAAAATCAGCACCGCATCGAGCCGCGAGAGCGCCGAGCCGCCAACATCTTCGCCCGTGTAAATCCCCGCAAAGCCAAGCTCGGCGGTCGACTTGATCACATCAATTGGAAAGTGCTTTTCCTCGTCCCAACGCTCCGAATGGGGGGCCAGTTGATCAGCGGCGAATTTGCGCGCCATATCCTGAATCATCACCTGTTCTTCGGAAAAACTGCTCGCCATTGGCCGCTCCTGCAAAACTTCGCTATAGATCGCGCTCAGACATGTCATAATGGGGGCACGCGTCAATGGCAAAATTGCCGCAAGAACACACGATCAGGCCCACCAGTCATGGCGATATTCCGCAACTTGTGCTGATCGAGCTTGCCAGCAATGAATTGTTCGCCCCCACCGGCCTGATCCCGCCCGAAAACATGGACGATCACATCGCAATCGAGTGGCATCAGGACGCCATCGAAGCGGCTATGAGTTTTGTCATCACAGGCCCCGATGACGCCCCGCTCGGCTTTACCCTGATGAGCCTGCGCGCGCCCGACCTCTATCTCGACGAGATCGCCGTCCATCCAGACCATGCCCGCAACGGCCTCGGCAGCGCCTTGCTCGAACATTGCCTCGACCACGCCAAAGCTGCCCGCATCCCCTCCGTCTCCCTCTCCACATTTCGCAAAGTCCCGTGGAACGCTCCCTTCTACGCCCGTTTCGGCTTCAAGGAACTGCCCCCCAAAAAGTGGACCGACTGGATGCACGAGATCAACACGATACAGGCCGAAACCCTCGATGTGACGCAGCGCTGCTTCATGCGCCGACAGCTCAAACGCTCGCTTCTAGGCTAACCCATCGCTTGCCGTCCCCGTCCCCAGCGCTTACACCAGAGCCATGACCGATTTCCCCCAGCGTTTCCCCGCCACCCGCCTGCGCCGCATCCGCCAATCAGGCTGGGTCCGCAATCTCACCGCCGAAACGACGCTCACACCGCAAGACCTGATCTGGAGCCTGATCGTCCATGATGGCGACACCCCACTCATCCCCATCGACAGCATGCCCGGCATCAACCGGCTCAACGTCGCTGAAGCCGCCAAAGCCGCCGCCCGCGCCAGCGCCCTCGGCATTCCGGCTATCGCCATCTTCCCGCATATCAACCCCGCCCACAAAGACGAGACCGGCCGCGAATGCCTCAATCCCGACGGCCTCATCCCGCGCGCCATCAAAGCCATGAAAGCCGCAGCCCCCGATGTCGGCATCATCTGCGATGTCGCCCTCGACCCGTTCACCACCCACGGCCATGACGGACTGATCGACGAGGACGGCTATGTCCTCAATGACGAGACCGTCGACACCCTCGTCAAACAGGCGCTCGTGCAAGCCGATGCCGGCGCCGACATTGTTGCCCCTTCGGACATGATGGATGGCCGCATCGGTGCCATCCGCGCAGCCCTTGAATCCGCCGGACACACAAACACAATGATCCTGTCTTATGCTGCCAAATATGCCAGCGGCTTCTACGGTCCCTACAGAGACGCCATCGGGTCTGCCACCGCCCTCAAAGGTGACAAGCAGACCTATCAGCAAACCCCCGCGAATACGGACGAAGCGCTGCGCGAAGTGGCGATGGACATTGCCGAGGGTGCCGACATGGTGATGGTCAAACCCGGTCTGCCCTATCTCGACATTGTCCAGCGCGTGTCGAGCCAATTCGGTGTGCCGACGATGGTGTTCCAAGTCTCTGGAGAATACGCGCAAATTATGGCCGCCCATGACCGCGGCTGGATTGACGGGCCGCGCGTGATGATGGAAGCGCTGATGGCCTTCAAGCGCGCCGGCGCATCGGGGATCATCACCTATTATGCCGATCTTGCCGCAGAACGCCTGCAAACCTCATAATAAGACATTTCTTTCCTGATAAACGCCCATGCGCAGAAACTTGTGCCGCGAGCGGCAAAAGTCGCAAGTGTCGCATTTTTGCAAGTTACTGAGATTAATCGAAAAACAGTAATATTTTTCCGGCGCAGAGACTAGCCAAGCCAAAACCCGAACATTAAGACTTGGTTAATATGAGTCGTCCGGCTCCCCTGACGGGAGCGCAATTGAAAGGTAATTTTATGCGTAAGTCTCTTCTTCTCTCGGCAAGTCTGGCGCTCATGCTCAGCGCCTGTGAAAGCTTTCAGTACCCTGGCGCTAGCTCTGGCACACCCGCTCCGGCGGCGACAGAAGCCCCAGCGACAGCAGCAGCGGTAACGGAAATTGCCGAGCCTGCTCTCCCGGGTGGCATTGTTCTGCTCGAAACCGTGGAGCGGACCGGCGACGAAATTGTCATTCCCTATAAGAAGTACCAGCTTCCAAACGGTCTGACGGTTGTTCTGCATGAAGATGATTCTGACCCTATCGCGCATGTCGATGTCACCTATCATGTCGGCTCCGGTCGCGAAGATATTGGCAAGTCGGGCTTTGCGCACTTCTTCGAACATATGATGTTCCAGGGCTCGGAAAATGTGGCCGACGAAGAACACTTCAAAATCATTTCCGAATCGGGCGGCACGTTGAACGGCACCACCAACACAGACCGGACGAACTATTTCGAAACCGCACCGGCCAACCAGCTTGAGAAAATGCTCTGGCTCGAAGCCGACCGTATGGGCTTCCTGCTCGACGCCGTTACCCAGGAGAAATTCGAAGTCCAGCGCGAAACCGTCAAAAACGAACGCGGCCAGCGCGTTGACAACGCCCCCTATGGCTTGCTCAGTGAACGCGTAGGCGAAGCGCTCTACCCCGAAGGCCACCCTTATTCCTGGAGCGTCATCGGCTATCTCGAAGACCTCGACCGCGCCGACCTAGACGATCTCAAACGCTTCTTCCTACGCTGGTATGGACCAAACAATGCCGTCCTGACCATTGGTGGCCGTCTTGACGAAACCGAAACCCTTGAAATGGTCGCAAAATACTTCGGCTCCATCCCCGCAGGCCCCGAGGTCGCAGCCCCCGTGCCAACGCCGGTCACCCTCGACGCGGACCGTTATATCTCTCTTGAGGACAATGTCGCTCTGCCGGTCGTCTATATGAGTTGGCCAACCGTCTACGCCCGCCATGAAGATGAAGCCCCCCTTGATGTGCTCAACTCCATTCTCGGCGAAGGCCGCACATCGCTCCTCTACAAAAACCTCGTGCGCGAAGGCAAAGCCGTACAAGCTCAGGCCAGCCATGGCTGTCAGGAGCTGTCGTGCCAGTTCACATTGCTTGCTCTGCCAAATCCGGCGAGCGGCACCACGCTGACACAGGCCGAAGAGATCATCCGCGCGTCGCTCGAAGAGTTTGAAACACGCGGCGTCGAAGACGATGACCTCGAACGCGTCAAAGCGGGCATCATCTCCGGGATGGTCTTCGGCCTTGAAAGCGTTTCCGGCAAAGTCAGCCAGCTGGCTTTCTATGAAACCTTTGCCAACAATCCGAACTATATTCGCGATGATCTTGCCCGCTATGAAAATGTCACAAAAGAAGACGTCCTGCGCGTGTACGAACAATACATCAAAGGCAAGCCCGCCGTGATCATGTCGATTGTCCCTAAAGGACAGATCGAGACCATTGCCGGACCGGACACATGGCAGCGCTATGAGCGGACCATTCCGGACTATCCAAGCGCCGAAGGTCTTGCATTGCGCACCGCTACGGATGATTTCGACCGCTCGGTCCAACCTGCCGCTTCCGATGTCGATCTCTCGCTTACCGTGCCAGAACTTTGGCGCAGCACCCTCGCCAATGGCATCCCCGTGCTCGGCGCACTTAACAGCGAGACCCCGACCACCGCGATCCAGATCGAGCTTGCCGTAGGCCAGAAAAGCGAGCCACTTGAAAAGCTGGGTCTCGCATCACTGACCGCGTCTATGCTGGGTGAAGCCACACAGAACTCGACCAATGAAGATCTTGCCAACCGGCTTGCAAAACTTGGCTCTGAAATCAATATTGGCGCGGGTGACTACACCACCACAATCACCGTGCGGTCGTTAAGCTCCAAGCTTGGCGAGACGATGGACCTTGTTGCAGAGCGTTTGTTCGAGCCTGCCTTCAATGAAGACGACTTTACCCGTCTTCAGGGGCAAACTTTACAAGGCATCGCCTTTTCAAAGTCCGAGCCTGCGGTCACGGCAACAGCCATCTACAACCAGCTGCTCTATGGCGCGAACAATGCGATGGCCTATCCAAGTGAAGGAACCGAGACGACGGTTGCCGACATCACGCTTGATGATGTGCGTGCCTTCTACGCGCAGAACTATTCTGCCAGCGTGGCTTCCGTCATCGCCGTCAGCGACCTGTCTCAGGAAGAGGTGGGCGCAGAGCTCGCCGTTCTGGAAAACTGGGAACGCAAAGAGGTCACCGTCCCAGATTTTGTCCCCTTCCCGGAGCTACAGACCGGCACGCTTTATCTCATCGACAAAGCCGACGCGGCCCAATCCGAAATCCGCATCGGCCGGCGCGCCTTGCCCTTTGATGCCACCGGCGAGTTTTATAGAGCGGGCCTGATGAACTTTGTCCTCGGCGGCGCGTTCAACAGCCGGATCAACCTCAATCTACGCGAAGACAAAGGCTACTCCTACGGCGCCTTCTCCTTCTTCCGTGGCGAGGATGGCTATGGCGCATTCACCGCGCAAGCCGGTGTCCGCTCAGATGCCACCGCCGCCTCGATCACCGAGTTCCTGAACGAGATCACGCTCTACAATGCGTCCGGCATCACCGCTGACGAACTGGCCTTCACCAAGAGCGCCATCGGCCAATCGGACGCACGCCGCTACGAAACGCCGTTCCAGAAACTGCGCTTCCTCGACAACATCCAGACCTATAATCTTCCTGATGGATTTATCGACGAGCAAAAAGCCATTCTCACAGGCTTCACCGAAGCGGACGTCAATGCGCTGGCAGCGAAATACCTCAATCCCGAGGAGATGATCATGGTCGTGGTCGGCGACAAAGCCACCATCCTGCCAAACCTCACCGAGCTCGGCTTCGAGATTGTCGAACTTGACGCAGACGGAAATCCGGTCGCCGAATAAGCGACCCATTTCCCCACAAAACAAAACCCCCTGTTCCAACACCGGAACAGGGGGTTTTATTTAACCCAAAAATACGTCTCAAACAAACAGCCTAAAACCCAATCTCCTGACCGCTCATCTCCGGCAACCGCATCAGGATCAACAGATCCCGCAACTCCTGACGCGCCGCCACATGGCTCATCGTAAAGTTCACACTCGACTGATGCTCGGTCAGATCCAGGAGCGTCAGCCCCGTCGGAAACAGCTCGCGATAGATCACCCGCTCGGACAATCCCGCCGCCATCCGAAACCCGATCCGCTTGGCCAGATTATTCAGCGCCTCGCCAACCTTCAACTTGTTGCGCGCTTCAAGCGGCGACATCCGGTTGCGCATCACAATCCAGTCAATCGGCCGACGGCTCGTCTGCGCCTTCTGCTTGCGGCAATTCCAAACCATTTCGGAGTAAAAGCTCGGCCGGATCACTTCCAGCGTCTGCGGGTTTACATCCCCCAGCAGATCAAAATCCACAAAACTGTCATTCAGCGGCGTAATCAGCGTGTCCGCATAAGTATGCGCCAGCCGCGACAGGAACGTATTCCCCCCCGGCGCATCAATCACAATAATATCGCAACTCGCCTGCAAACGCTTATAGCTCGTCTCCAGCCGCTCGCGCTCTTCCGCTTCGGCCATATCCAGATTGCGTTCATCGCTCGCATCCACACGGATAATCTCCGGCATTGGAAGCTGCGCCCCCGTCGAGCGGATCCACCGCATCCGGTTTTCCATATAACGGGTCAAAGAGCGCTGGCGCACATCCAGATCAATCGCGCCAACCTTCAGCCCCGAGCGCAACAAGCCAATGCACAAATGCACGGACACGGTCGATTTCCCCGCTCCGCCTTTCTCATTGCCCACCACAATCACGCGGGCGCTTTTCTTCGGTGTCACGGGCGCAAGCTCAGCCGCTGCCCCTTGAGGAGAGAATCCGTCAGCCATAATCTACAAACCCCGAAAGCTCTTAGAGTGACCTAGGACGCAAGCGCAGGCATCTGCCCAAAGCGCTCAAACACATCATCAGACCCAGTGTCCGTCGGCGCAGCAGGCTCATCAAACAAATACGCGTCTTCAGCCATCCCCTCGCCCCAAATCTCGATCGGTGCAGGCTCGCCATCAAACAGCAACGTGTCCGACCAAACCGCACAATGTAGCGGCGCTTCGTACGCCTCGACCAGGATCGGCGCGGTCGGCGAAATCCGGCTCAGCAGATCGCGAACGCTCGCAAGTTGCCCCGAAAGCTGAC
Source organism: uncultured Hyphomonadaceae bacterium (assembly GCA_938049795.1). Taxonomy (GTDB): domain Bacteria; phylum Pseudomonadota; class Alphaproteobacteria; order Caulobacterales; family Hyphomonadaceae; genus CALLCD01. The sequence continues at coordinate 14,159 of CALLCD010000006.1, forward strand.
CCATCGCCTGCCCGAGATCCGCCTTGTGCGCGACAAGCTCACGCGGAACCTCAAAGATCCAGTCATCAGGATCAGGCGTCAAATCGCGACGCTGCGGCTGCGGCGCGGCCAGAGTAACCGCCTTCGCAGGCGAGGCACGCAAAAACGCGCTGAGAATGAATTGGCGGATGCTTGTAAAGATGGACTTGCTCATACGCAAAAATTGCGCTCAATCCCTTAACAGATCGTTTACAAAGCATGGCAATTGGGAATTTGTAATGAAACAGCCACTCGCACGCACCACCACGCGCGCCGACCTCAGAGCCATTATCGGCGACTGGCGACAGGCCGGTTTGCGCATCGGTTTCGTCCCCACAATGGGCGCGCTACACGAAGGCCACCTGTCTCTTGTCGGCGCAGCGCTTGAGACCTGCGACCGCGTCGTCGCCAGTATTTTCGTCAACCCGACCCAGTTTGCCCCGGGCGAAGACCTCGATGTCTACCCGCGCATGCTCGACGAGGATTGCGACAAACTCCAGGCCGCCGGGTGCCACCTCGCCTATTGCCCTACCGAAGAAGAAATGTACCCCGAAGGCTCGCTCACCAATATCCGCGTCGAAACCCTCTCAGACCTCCTCGATGGCGGCCCGCGTCCGCATTTCTTTTATGGCGTGGCCACAATCGTCGCCCGCCTCTTCGTCCATGTCCGGCCCGATGTCGCCGTGTTCGGCCAGAAAGACTATCAACAGCTCCAGATCATCAAACGTATGACGCGCGATCTCGGCTTTGAAATCGCGATCATCGGCGCGCCCACCATCCGCGATGCCGACGGGCTCGCCCAATCCTCGCGCAATCTCTACCTCACCCCCGAAGACCGGCGCGGCGCCAGCGGCCTGTTCGCCAGCCTCCACCGCGCCCGCGCCCGCATCGAAGCGGGCACCCCGTTCGAGATCGCCCTCGCCGAAGCCCGCGACTATCTCACCCAATGCGGCTTCTCCAAAGTCGATTACGTCACCGCCACCCACCCCGAAACCCTCCAAACCCTCCCCGACGGCCAAGCCGCCAAAGGCACAGAAGGCCGCCTCCTCGGCGCCGGCTGGATGGGCAAAACCCGCCTCATCGACAATATCGCGTTCAGGCGTCCATGAGCCGAAACGGCTGGAGACGAAACAAGGCCCTCATCCTGAGCACCATCGAAGCCTCATGCTGAACGAAGTCGAAGGACGAGGACCACAAAGCGGATTGCAAAATCAGGCCGATCTCTCGAAGCCTCATGGTGAGCGAAGTCGAACCACGAGGCGGGCTCCGAGCGCCCCATCAACGCAACACATCCTTCGACTTCGCTCAGGATGAGGCTCCCCCCAAAAACGCGAAACGGAGGCAAATCGCTTTGCCTCCGCTCCAAAAGTTCGCTCGATAGCTCTAAAGCCTACAGGCGATACCGGATCTGGTCAGACCAGAAACGCTCGAGCCGCGAAACCGTCTTGTTCAAATGGTTCAGATCATCGTGACGCACACTGGCGGTTGGCTCAAGCGCCACAGCCTGCTTGTCAAAAAGGCTCTCAACGCGCTTGCGCACTTTCAGGCCACGCTCGGTCAACGACAAATGTACGGTCCGTTTGTCCACTTTCGAGCGAACCTGATTGAGGTAACCGCCCTCTTGAAGCTTTTTCACGTTATAAGACAAGCTTGTACCGGCAAATGCACCGCGAGCCCGCAGAGCCGAAGCTGGCGTCTCGTCTTCGCCAATTTCATAAATCAGAAGCGCTTGAACGCCGGTCAGATTCCGCTCACCGCTGCGCTCGAGATCGTCCTTGACGACATCATGTAACCGGCGGTGCGCCTGCTCAAGTAAAGACAAAGACTTCAGAAAAGAGTCCGCAACTGTAGTCGCAGTTTCCTGCGCTGTATTCGTATTCATATCCATCACCACTCAACTATTTCACTCAACTTTTGTTGTAGTTTGAGTAGATATAGAACATTTCTCCTAATAATTTGCTAACCCTATGATTTATTTGAGAAAGTTAATAATACC
>CALLCD010000007.1 GCA_938049795.1 uncultured Hyphomonadaceae bacterium
TTGGCCCTGTCACTGTGTCCGTGCCCTTTGGCTTGCTCAGAAAATCAAGCTCACGTCCAATCGCCAATTCGGGCCAGCGCAATGGCTCGGGTCCGTAGACGGCGCGAATACGGCCCTCTTCGCTCGCCTTAATCACGAGCAGCGGCAGGCCCGCATCGAGCCCCTGCACCAGCGGCGCATCGCCCTGAGCGCCGGACGCAGCTTCAACCTTGGCACTGTCATTGGCGGCCACATGGCGCGCGCCTATCACCGGCGTACACGCCCAGAACATAACGCCAAGCTGGAACACAACCGCCAGAGCCAGCGGCGCAACCAGCGCGCTCCAGCTTGCAGGCACCGTGTCCGACCACCCCAGCACGCCCGCACTGATTGACGCGCCAAATGCCAGAAACCCCAGCACCAAAACCTCAAGTGCAACGCTCGTGCGCCCCTGCGCCATCGCCGAGAACGGACCGAGCAACAAGATCACAATCAGTGGTGATAGCGCGCCCCCACCAATCGCGAGTCCGGCAAACATCACCAGCACCCAGGCGAAAATTGTCAGATTGCCCGTAGCCTGTTCGGACAGCACCAGGCCGCTGCGGCCAAGCGCCCAGCTTGCGACCGGAAGCAAAGCCACCAGAAACGCCAGCCCGCCCAAGATCAGCGGCGCCCCCATCAGCACACCGACCAAGCAAGCGACAGCGATCGCACCCAACCATGTAAGTTGCGAAATTGTAACACGACTTTCTTCGATTTGTCGCAAATTGTTAATCAATCCTGAAGGATTCGGGCTGAGCATCAGCTACTCCTACATAATTTCGCAGTTACGAGCAAAGAAAACGCAGAACGCACGGTTCCCCCTGCCCCACTTATGGGTCAAGGTTATAGCGCTAAAGAAGCGGAGCAATACGATGAAGATCATACCCAAATTCCTAATCTCTGCAGCCCTCGTGGCCGCAACAGCGACATCGGTCACTGCCCAAGATGCAAATCCGGTGCCGGTGGCCAGTTCCGCACAGCAAATAGCCACAACCAGCGCGCAGAATGTCCGCCAGATGGACATTATCACCCAGACGGCGGCCAGTTATGGCACGTTTCAAAGTGATGTTGGTGATATTCAAAGACGGGGGCTTAACTCGACCGCAGACGTTACCAATGCGCTCGACAAACTTGCGGGACAGAATGCCGCTCAACTCTCGCGAGGGTGGCTCGCTTATGCCGCGCTCATCGCTTCGCAATCGCCGGAACTGCGCACCTCAGTCCGCGAGGTTGTCTCCGCCTATGGTGCCCAGACCATTATCAGTGGTTTGCAGGCCGACCGCCAATATGTCCGCCGTGATCTGAATGGCGGAGAAGCGGCCGTCTCGCTCGCCTTTTCCGCTCTGGGTGCCGACAGCCGCCGGCTTAACCGTACAGCCAGCTATTTCCGCGAACAGGCCTTTGCGCTTCAGGGCGCAAGCTGGGCGAAAACCAAAATGCGCCGCAACGCAATGGACAGCAGAGTGAACGGCTTTATGAGTTCCGCGCGCTCCCAACGTGCCCCTCGCGGCGAAATTGTCAGCGCGCTTCAGCAATCAAGCTCGAATTCTGCCTTCATGCAAGCGGGCCTGCCCGGCGCGCCAAGCCTTTGGGATGGATCCATCAGCGCAAGCACAGGCATCCGTTTTCCCACCACCAACACCGCCGTCAGGACAGCCCATCGCACCTCCCATAGACGCGGCCCGAGCCAAAATGCAGATATGGTCGCAACCCTTGCCGCTTTCCGAATCATCGGCGCAGGTCCGGAACTTTCCGGCCAGATCCGCGCAACAATGGGCGAAGGGCCAATGACCCCTTGTATCCGCAGCGCGCAACTCAACATCAATCAGTGTATCGCGTCCAATGCCTTCCCGTTCGAGACAGTCGATTGCATTGGCAAGCATGCGATTAGCGAAGTTAGCGAGTGCTTCAGCAGCAATGCACGCTAGATCTCCAACCCGCTAAGGCACGACATGGCCAGTCCGCCAAGCGGCCCGAAATCACAAACCCCTGAAGCCTGCGCGCTTTAGGGGTTTTCTTTTTCCGCCAAACATCCCACATGTGCGCCATGACACTCGAAGAGACCGCTCAGGACATCCGCGAAGAATTCTCATTCCTAGATGATTGGGAGCAGCGCTATGCGCATCTGATTGATCTTGGGAAATCGAACCTACCTTTGACCGAGGCCGAACGCAGTGAAGAGAACCGCGTGCGCGGGTGTGCCTCGCAAGTCTGGCTCGTTAGCGGACAGGGTGAGGACAACCGGCTGACCCTGCGCGCAGAGTCAAACGCCATGATCGTGTCCGGCCTGATCGCCTTGCTGGTCCGCCTGTTTTCCGGTCAACCCGCGCCCGACATCGCCGCTTTCGACCCGGCTGGCTTCCTCGAAGAAATTGGCGTGAGTGGAGCGCTCACAGCCCAGCGCTCGAACGGATTGGCCTCGATGATCCAGCGCATCCAGAGTGATGCCCGCGCCATATCGTCGTGAACCGGCACCCTTGTGTGTCAGGCCTCGGCCCGGATATAATGATCATAGGTGTGCGCGACTTGCTGCAGACCTTGTCGCAGCGCCTCATGGACACGCCGCGTGCTTATCCCGAAATCAGCACAAATGCGACGCTGGGTATGCCCTTTAACCAAAACGGACTCGACCAATGCAAACTGGCGCGGGCCCAAGACTTCGGCAATCCGGCCCAGCGCCGCCCGCGCAGACAGGCTCCGCTCGGGCAGTCCCGCACTGGCCCCGCGATGCCCGCGCGTCTGCCCGCTTAACTCGAACGACCAATTCATCGTCACAGAGCGGCTGGTGGATTGGGTTTCATAATCTCGCAGAAACCGCATCGCCGCGCGCGCCAACCTGTTCCTGTCTCGCGGATCATCATCCCTTTTCAAGGCCGCCTCAAGAACCGATGCCGATCGCATGCGCCCGGCCTGCATCTGTTTCCGCTCTGCGCGCGGTGTCGTGCTGGATGAACGCGCGGCCGCTGGCAAGGCATGTCCCTCGCGCCAAGTCCAGCGTTGCCCCAGAGCACACTGCGCCACCAGAGCCCCCTCAGCCTTCAGCCGTTCAACCAGTTCGAATGCTAACACACCGACACAGCCGCGCCGCGCATCCATTGTGCGGCACACGCGATAACCATCGGCACTTTGTAGCAACATGCCGCCATGTGCGAGCACGCGAAGCAGCCTTATCTCATCCGTGTTCATACGGCTTGTCCGGCCTGTCCGGCAATTAGCTGTGCCGCTTGTTTCAGCGCCGCATCAAAATTGTCGAGCCAGCAATCCAGCGCCGGATCATCTCGACGGTCTTCGATCTGATGGCAGGCATAGGCGACCGTAGACCGGTCCCGTCCGAACGCACCGGCCACCCGCGCCAGCGAAATGCCAAAACCGACATAGACCGCATACATCGCAAGCTGGCGAGCATAGGCGGTATCTGCCGTGCCGCGCCGTTGCTCAAGCACCGAGTTTGGTGCGAGGCTCAAGGCATACTCGACCATGCCAACCGCCAGTCGTGCGCGCCGTTCGTCCAGTTGTTTGTTTCTCATCTTCAACACTGCTCCGTTGCATCATGAACTGACACAATAATACGGTGAACAGGTTGTAGGATATTATTCCTATTTTGTCGATAGGAGGTCTATGATTATGCCGCAACCATTGAATGTCGGCGTTGAGCCTGCCGGAGAATATGTGGCAGATTCTCCCCGCTTGGACTGGCGGCGATTTCGTCAAAACACAGAACAAGTCGTGCCATGCCGGTTTCATCGCGCAGCGGCAGCCGGAGCCAGGAATGCCAGCGCGCACCGATCTGCCGATCTCCGAACACCGCACGGCCTGTTTCCAAAGCAATTTCCATTGACGCACTGCCCGCTTCTTCGACAGCCGTGTCGATCTCGCTGAGCAAGTGTCCCTTGTCTACATCGGCAAACACATTGCTCAAGAGCGATCCGGCCAACCGGAACCGAAACCCGCTATCGTCCAGTTCCACCAGCGAGATATGTCCCAGCGCACAGCCAAATTTGCCCGGATCAATATCGCTTCGATGCGGTATACCATCCTCACCAGCAATCTCGTGCCAATGGTCGAGTATCTTCGCCTGCATCGGATTCAATTCAAAATTTTCCGCATTGACGTGCTGCACGCTCGCCTCCTCCTCCAGCCGATTCGAGAATCATTGATCGGCTGATTTCGAATCAGAATGCAAGAAAAAATTAACCCATTTTCAAAAAGTAATACATTTCAGATTCGCAACGAAACTAGCAAATCACTGGTCAGATTTCTTATTTTGACCCAAGCCCATTTTTTTGGCCAAAGCTGACCTTTGCCGCCTATAACTTGGCGCAACCATCGGATAATCTGGCCCCAAACCCCACTTCTCGCGATACTCTTCAGGCGACATATCATATTTGGATCGCAGATGCCGACGCAAAGATTTGAACTTCTCGCCGTCTTCCAGACACACCAGATACTCGTCCGAGATTGACTTTTTGATCGAAACAGCCGGGATCAGGGGCTGGGCTGCCGCGCCGTTTGTTTGGAGGCCAATCATGGCTTCATGCACACTGTTGATCACCCCTGCAAGATCTGCAGACTGGACCGGATTATTGCTGACATAGGCCGCAACAATCTTGGATGTCATTTCAATCAAATCATTCGATTCAACCAGTTCTTCATTTCGCAGATCAGCAGACATTCCATAAACCTCGTGAGTCTTTATTACTAATCATTCTCTAAAGGAAATACAGTAACAATAAAAGACAGATCACGTATTTGTTGCAGTCAAATACTGCAAAAATAATAGGCCGCTATTTCTATAAAGACGCCGCGATACTCAACTCAGAAAGGACAAGAGCAATACAGCGCAAAGTAACACAGCCACCCAGATCGCCATGCCGCCCGTCAACGGCCCCCGCGAGAGGACACCTTGAGGGCTGAAAGCCGCTTCGATCCGCTCATAGGCCCGGTGCCACAGCCCTTGCCAGACTGCCATCAGTGCCGGTCCAGCCTTACGCCAAACCGCACCAGACCACAGCATCGCGCCATAGCCTGCGCGCCGATAGGCCCAGTCCGCATCCAAAATCGTCCCTGGCCGCTCCTCGGGATAAAGATTGAACCGCTGCAACAACACAAAAGCCAGCGCCGCCAGAACCAGCAACTGCATCTGTGTCAGAATATGGTCGAACGTATAAGGCTGATAGGTCCGTGCCGCGTCCGGAAAAGGAAGCATCTGGTAAAACATGCCATAGCCAAACCCGCTCACCGCAGGCAGCGCCACCGCAATACAGATGAACGAAGCCAGCCCCATCGCAAGCAACATGTTAAACGGGGCCTCTTCAACCCGCTTGACGCTATCATGACCGAAAAAGGCGAAATACGGTATCTTGATCCCCGAATGCTCCAGCACGCCCGCCGACGCAAACAGAAGCATCGCCCAGACAATCAGATGCCCCTCGTGCAGAACCGCGCTCATGGTCAGGGATTTTGCGACAAACCCCGAAAAGAGCGGAAACGCGGAAATAGACGCCGCCCCGATCAGGCAGAACACCGCCGTCCACGGCATAGACTTGTAAAGCCCGCCAAGCTCGCTCGCTTTGGTCGTGCCCGTCCGGTAAAGCACTGCGCCCATGCTCATGAACAAGAGACCCTTATAGATGATATGGGCAAAGGCATGCGCTGCCGCCCCGTTCAGCGCCAAATGTGTCCCCACACCAATGGCGCACACCATAAAGCCAACCTGATTGTTCAGACTGTAGGCGAGCACTTTGCGCAGATCATTTTCGATCACGGCAAAGAAAACCGGGAACACGGTCATGATTGCGCCAATCCAGATCAGGATCGGCTCGCCCGCAAATACGCGCGCCAGAACATAAACCGCAAGCTTTGTTGTAAATGCGGACAGGACCACCGCGCCCACCACCGTCGCGCGCGGATACGCATCCTGAAGCCAGTTGTGCATGAGCGGGAACGCCGCTTTGATCCCAAAAGCAAACAGCAGAAGCCAGGTGCCTGCATCCGTGCCAAGCGACAGGCTGCGCAAAGACATATCGCCGGTGACCGCAAACAATTGCGTCGCGCCATAGAGCAGCAGAACGCCGGAGAGAACCTGAACCCCCAAATACCGCATCGCCGCGCCATAGGCCGCCCGTGTGCCCGTCTTGAGGATCAGGAAGACCGACGAGATGGCCGTCAGTTCCCAGAACACGAACAGGCTCATGAAATCGCCGACAAAGGTCGCCGCCACCGCCGCGCCCGAATAAATCATGGCTGACGCATCTTGCACGCGGTCATCCTGATGGAGCGCATAGATCCCGTTCAGCGTGGCCGCAATGAGGAACGCAAACCCGAAAATAAAACTCAGACTGTCAACACGGTAGAGCACCATGTCCACGCCTATCATTGACAGGGACATCAGATCCACTTCCTGTACCGCGCCAGACAGGAGCCAGAACGCGGCAATCGGCGTGGCAATCGTCAACACTTGCCGCACCCGCTGGTTCGGCATAAAGGCGCAGATCACCCCGGCAAGGATCAGCAGAAGTCCGGGATTCATGGTCGCCAGAAATGCGCTCATGGCTGGCCTCCATCGTCATCGCCGGCATCCGCATCGCCATAATAGTTCTCCTCGCGCCGCAGGAGCCAACCAAGCGGACGCCCCATCAAGACGACAAAGCCAAACGCGATAAAGCCGTAAAGACCATAGAAGCCGCTAATGCGCTCAATGTCCTCCTCGACATGCCGGTCATAGACCAGATCAATGCCGATCAGCACGGCAGAGACGCCCAGCAATCCGAACAGGATAATATTGCCCGTCCATTTATGCCCGACCCAGCCGAAAACGGCTTTCGCAATCGGATGCATACCCGTGTCATTGTGCGGCATGTGTGGCTTTCCCTGATCGGACATCTATATGCCCCCCATAGCTGGTGCGAGAAAGTCCGCGATCTGCCCCATAAGGAAGAACAAGACCAAGGTGCCCGCCGCAGTTACCACCGGCGCCATTACCACAAAGCGCGGCGCACCTTCGGGCCGCTTATAAGGCGCAGGGTCCGGGGTGCCTTTGGGCGGCATCAGGCCAAGGATCGGGATCGGGAGCAAATAGGCAATGTTCAGAAGCGACGAAAACAACAAGACCCAGGCCACATAGCCATGCCCGCCTTCAAATGCGCCGAGCAATAGCTGGAATTTCGGCCAGCCTCCGGCCAATGGGGGCACGCCGATAATTGACAGGGACGCCACGAAAAATGCCCCAAACACCCAAGGCATGCGCTTACCAAGGCCGCGCATATCCGAAATATTGGTCAGCCCCGTTGCGACATAAATCGCCCCTGCGCACATGAACAAGGTGATCTTGCCCATCGCATGCGCGGCGATCTGCATGCTCCCGCCTAGAAACCCTGCTTCATTGGCCAGCATTGCGCCTGCGGTCACATAAGCCAGTTGCCCGATCGTGGAATAGGCCAGTCGTGCTTTAAGATTGTCTTTGGTCAGGGCAATCAGGGACGACACGATAATCGTAAAGCACGCCACCCCGAGCACCCAGTCGGTTGCCGGCGTTGTGGACAATAAGTCCGCTCCGAAAATGTAGATGGCCACTTTCAGAATGGCAAACACACCGGCCTTGACCACAGCCACCGCATGCAACAGGGCGGACACCGGCGTCGGTGCAACCATCGCATTCGGCAACCAGAAATGAAACGGCATGAGCGCCGCCTTGCCGATCCCGAACGCAAATAGCAATAATAGAATGCTCGCCTCGACCGGCCCGATTTTCCCCGCCAGCAAACCGCCGGGCACAAAGTCGAGACTGCCTCCGAGCGAAGAGGTCCAGACCACCGCGACGAGAAACAGGCCGATAGAGGTGCCGAGCAGCGTCATCAGATAGATCTGGGCGCCGCGCTGGGCGTTTGCGTCGCCCTTATGGGCCACCAGTGGATAGGTCGAGAGTGTCAGCACTTCGTAGAAGACGAACAAAGTGAATAGATTGCCGGCCATCGCCACGCCCATAGCCCCAAACAGCGCCAGCGCGAAGCAGATATAGAACCGCGTCTGATTGCGCTCGCGGTTTCCCCGCATATAGCCGATCGAGTAAAAAGAATTGATGATCCACAAGCCGCTCGCGACCAGCGCAAACAAAGCGCCCAGCGGCTCCAGCTTGAAGGCGAACACCAGTCCGGGCGCGGCCTGCCCAAGCACCAATTCAACCGGCCCGTTGCCCAAGCCTGCCACCAGCCAGATCACCGCACCAAACAGGCTGATCGCCCCCATCAGGGTCGCGGCCTCGCGCAGATCCGGAATACTTTTGACAACGAAAATTGCCATCACCGTCAACAGCGGAATGAACAGAACCGTCAAAATCAGCGCTTCGGGGCTCATCGGATACCCCCCCCGGGAACAAAGCTCGCCTGCGCGGCTGCCTGCACCAGATCAATCACCCAGTCGGCCTGCACCCCGATATAGAGCGTTGCCAGTGTCAGCCCCCAAAGCGGTATCAGCAATAAAGCCGGTGCTTCGCGCCGTATTTTGCGTGGATTGACCGGCGCTTGAAAAAACACCGCTTGCAAGACCCGCCCCATGTAAATCACGGCAAGAAAGCTGGAAGCCACGACGACCACCGCCGCAAGGCCCCACCCGCCATCAAGCATAGCCTGCAACAAATACCACTTCGACTGAAAGCCCGCCGTCAAGGGCATGCCAATGAGCGACAGGCCCGCAATCGCAAACGCCGTCATCGTCAAGGGGGCCGCGCGGCCAAGTCCTGCAAAATCGCTGATGCGGGTGCCTTGATAGGTCAGCACCACACCGGCAACCGCCATAAACAATGCGCCCTTCATCAGGCCGTGATTGACCAGATGGAACAGCCCCGCCGATAGCCCCGCGCTCGTCCCAATGGCGATACCAAGCAGCATATAGCCCACTTGCGCGACCGAGGAATAGGCCAGCATCCGGCGCATATCGGTCTGGAACACCGCCTGAAAAGAGCAGACCAACATGGCAATCATCGCCAGCGGCCCAAAAACATAAGTGATGTTCAACGTCTCGAACGTATATTCGGGTGCAAACACCGTAAAGCCGAACCGAACCACCGCATAAATCGCCACTTTCGTCGCCGTGGCCGACAGGAACATCGTCACGAAACTTGGCGCATAGGCATAAGCATTTGGTAGCCATTGATGGAGCGGCCAGATCGCCGCCTTCACACCCAGTCCGACCATGATGAAGGCAAAACCCGCCACCACCGCGCGATTGCCCGCATCAATCACGGCGAGCCGCTCGGCCATATCAACCATGTTCAGCGTGCCCGTCGCCGCATAGAGGAACCCGACACCAATGACAAAGAATGTTGCCCCAATTGTCCCCATGATCAGATAGTTGAACGCCGCCGGCAAAGCCCGTCTGTCCCGCGTTCCGCCGAGCGCGACCAGCACATAGGTCGAGATCGAACTGATCTCCAGAAAGACAAAGAGGTTAAACGCGTCCCCCGTAATCGCCACACCGGCAAGCCCGGTAAAGCAAATCAGATGCGCGGCATAGAACAAGCGATGTTTTTCGACGCGGATTTCGGCGGCCACAGTTGGCCAGGAGAAGACTGCCGCCAGCACGCCCATGCCCGTCACCAGAAGCAGGAACAGGACATTCAGCCCGTCAACGCGGAACTCGATGCCCAAAGGCGGTGCAAATCCTCCCAGATGATAGGACACCACGCCATAAGTGCCCACTTGCAACAGCAAGATCAAAGCGCACAGAAACGAAGATACCGATCCGAGTATGGTCAGCCCCCAGGCCGTTCGCCCATTGGGTGTGAACACACAAATGCCCGCCAGTATCAGAGGCACGACCACCAGTAAGGGGGCCGCATTTGCCACCATCAAGTCCGGCAAAGCTGAAACAATCGTCTCAAGCATCAGCCCGCCGCCTCTATTTGATCATCAGCGTCCTGCGCATCCGCCACCGCAATATCCATTCGGCGCACTTCATCACTTTCGATACAGCCATAACTCTCGCGGATCCGCACAACCAGCGCCAGCCCCACCGCAAGCGTCGCCACACCAACCACAATCGCCGTCAGAATAAGGACATGCGGCAAAGGATTGGAGTAGACCTCGATCAGGCCCGTTCCCGCCTGATGGCCTCCATCGGCAGCATGTGCGGCCTCGGTCACATGCGCACTCCCCTCCGCAGCAACAGCGCCATGACCGGCCTCCTCACCATGTCCAACTCCATCGCGCCCGAACAGAATAGGTGCCGACCCACCGGCCACTTTTCCAAGCGTGATGTAGAAGAGGAAAACCGATGTCTGGAAGATCGACAGACCAACCAGCTTTTTGATCATGTTCGCCGACTGGAAGGTGATATAGAGCCCGACCATCATCAGCCCAATGATCGCCCAGTAATTGGCGCGTTCGAGAACAAATTGAAGCATGTCTACCAATCCTCGTCCCGAATTTCGGTTACGCGTCCGGCGAACGCGTAGAAAATTGTCAGCATCGATCCGGACACCGTGCACAAGACGCCCAGTTCAATCAGCAAAATCCCCAAATGTTGCCCCTTATGACCGCCGGGCACATCTTCCACCAGGAAATCATAGTCAAGATAAGCCCCGCCATTGAGCATCGCCCAGACCCCGACCCCCGCATAGAGCAGCAAGCCAATGGCGGCGAGCGACGCAGCAAACCGCGCCGGCACCGCGCGCAGCGCCTCGGGCACACCAAACACCAGCGCGTACAGGATCACCGACACGGCCAGAATAACGCCCGCCTGAAACCCGCCACCTGGGCCATAATCGCCATGAAACTGGACATAAAACGCGTAAACGACGATCACCGGCATCAACAGTTTCGAGACAACGCGCAGAATGACGTGATGGGAGGTCATTTCTTATCCCTCCGGCCACCGCCTTTGGCGCTTTTGTCCGACAGCGAACGCTCGCCGAAGCCCAACAGCAGCACAACAGCAATACCTGCGGCGAAAATCACGCCGGTTTCGCCCAATGTGTCAAAGCCGCGATAGCTCGCCAGCACCGCCGTAACAACGTTCGGCACGCCCGTATCAGCCTGAACTTGATCAAGATACTGCGCACCGACATGCGAGTTGGCTGGCGAGGTCGCGTCCCCCAGCGCGGGCAGGTCAATCGTGGCATAGATCAGCACCGCGCCGGTCAATAGACAGACCAGAAATGGCACCACGCCGAGCAGCGCCCGTTCGCTCTTGGCCGTCCGTGAGGTGAGCAACATGGCGCC
>CALLCD010000008.1 GCA_938049795.1 uncultured Hyphomonadaceae bacterium
AGATCGGCCAGCGTGATGCTGCGTCCGGCAAGATAACCGCGCGTTTCGGCGAGATAATTGAAGAACGTCAACACGCTGCGCAAGGCATGAGCGCCCGTGCGCAGGGTGGTGGAGTCCGGTGAATGGGCACGGCTGCGGGCAATGGTCACCCGTTCGCGCAACAGCGTCTCGCAGGCGGGCCGGAACATGTCCTCGCTCAGCCGCCAGATCCGGCGCGTTTCAGCGCGGTCTTCGGCCAGTCGCGGCAGGAGCCGGATCTCGTCATTGTCCTCTTCGAGATATTCGCAAATCGCGGTGGCACCGACGGCTGTATACCTTGCATCATGGGCGCGGTGGATCAGGGCCACGCCCGATGCACCGGGCGCGAGCATCTGCACTTCGCCATTGGGCTGCCAGGGCGGGGAGGGAGCCTCCTCGAACGCCTGCGCCTTCTCGCCAAGTGCAAGTCGTACCGTTCGAGCCTGAGGGTCGAACATCCAGTGAATGAGCCGCTTCATATCTGTGCCAGTGTAGCGAAATTCTTCGGCCTGTTAAGCGATGTCTCCAGATTGCCGTCTCGAACGCTTTCCTTATTTCTGTAATCGGGTAGGTATCGCTACAAAATCGTAGGAGAGAGACAATGGCACTTTCATTCAAGCCCGCCCTTGCCGGGGCCGCCGCCGCTGCACTACTCGCGGGGTGTTCGTATTTTCAGGAGACATTCGGACAGGCTGATGCCGGGGTCACAGAACCCGCGTCTGCTGCTGCGCAAGCTGATGTAAGCTCTGCCTCCGAGGTTACACCGCGTGTTATTCCAGCCGGACAATTGCCTGAAGGCGTCACCCCAACCGCCTACCGCCTCGATCTGCGCGCGAACCCTGAACAGGCAAGTTTTACAGGCACGGTCCAGATTGATGTCACGCTCGACGAAGCCACGGATGAGATTTACCTGCATGCGCTTGGTCCGGATGTGCAAAATGCGATGGCCATCTATCAGGGCGATATTGCCGTGCCTGCGACGTTCGAAGGCGATCTTGCCGAGGGCGGTGTCTCGCGGCTGACCTTTGCGAGCCCGCTTCCGGCCGGCCCGATCACCCTGTCGATCAGCTATGACGCTCCGTTCAATCTCGGTCTTGCCGGTCTCTATAAGGCCGAGCAGGGAGGCCGGGCCTATCTTGCGAGCCAAATGGAACCGATCGATGCCCGTAGAGCGTTCCCGAGCTTTGACGAGCCACGTTTCAAGACGCCGTGGACCGTCACCGTCACAACGCCCGCAGGCAATAAAGTCATCACAAATGGCGCAGAGAAAAGCCAGACCACGCTCGAGGATGGCTGGGTGCGCCACGAATTTGAGACCACCCGCCCGATCCAGTCCTATCTCGTCGCCCTTGCGGTTGGCCCCTATGAGCTGTTCGAGAACCGCCCCATTCCGGCCAATCGTATCCGCCCAGATGCTGTGCCGCTGCGCTCCTTCGCCGCCGTCGGCAAGGGGCCAGAGCTTGAAACCTCCCATGACGCGACCTTTGAGATGTTGCGCATTCAGGAAGAATATTTCGATTATCCGTACCCATACGGAAAGCTTGACCTCATCGCCGCGCCAGACTTCGCCTATGGCGCGATGGAAAATGCTGGCGCGATCATCTATCGCGAAAGCGCGCTCCTGATTAATGACCGCACCTCGCTTGGCCAGAAACGTGGCGCATTGACCACCCATGCCCATGAGCTTGCCCACCAATGGTTCGGCAATCTCGTCACCCCGATATGGTGGGACGATATCTGGCTCAACGAGGCTTTTGCAACATGGATGAGCTATAAGACCATGCATGCCTATGATCCGGAGGGCGGGTTTGACCGCTCCCCGATCCAGCGCGGCATTGGCGCGATGGGCGCCGACAGCCTCGCCAGCGCCCGCCAGATCCGCAATCCGATCAATGCCAATGGCGACATTCTCTCCGCCTTTGACGGCATCACCTATTCCAAGGGCGGGCATGTCCTGTCCATGTTCGAAAACTATCTCGGCGAAGACGCGTTCCGGACGGGCATCCGCCTGCACATGACCCGTTTTGAAGACGGGGTGGCTGATGTAAATGACTTCATGGCGTCGCTCGCCGAGGGCGCTGGCAATGACGCCGTGGTCGAGAGCTTCAAGACATTTATCTTCCAGCCCGGCACACCGTTCCTGAATGTGCAGATGTCCTGCTCGCCGGGCAGTGAAATGCTCGAGGTGAGCCAGTCCCGCTATGCCCCGCTCGGCTCCACGATTGATGCGGATGCGACATGGCAAGTCCCGTTTGCCGTCACGCTCGGCTATGGCGACGAAACCCAACGCGTCAGCGAATTGCTCACCGACCCGACCACGCGTATTGCGCTCAATGATGGGTGCCCGGACTATATTATGCCGAACGCAGATGGCGCTGGCTATTGGCGCTTTACGCTGAGCGACGGCAATTGGTCGGCACTGGCGGAGAATTTCGACAAGCTGTCTGGCGGTGAGCAGATGATGTTTGCCGACAGTCTGGTCGCGGCTTTCCGCGCGGGCGAAGTTTCTGCCGAAGCTATGCTCGCAGGGCTTGCGGTCACGCCAAACGGCGCATGGGACGCGGCGAGCATCCCGCTTGGGCGTCTCGCCGGACTGACCGGTATTCTCGATGAGGCCGACCAGAACCTGATGCGCGCCCGCCTGCAACAGACCTATCGACCCGTCTATGACGCCCTCCTTGCTCGCGACGATCTCGATCAGGGCGAGACGCTTCTGCGCCAGCGGCTTTACGGCACGCTTGTCGGTGTGGCCGAGGACGCGGACTTGCGCGCCGACCTCAAAGCCCGCGCGGCGCAATATGTTGGCCTGAACGGTGCACCTGACCCAAGCGCCTTGCCTGCTGCCGAACTTGGTTCTGGTATCCGCATCGGCGTTGAAGAGGGCGGGGCTGCGTTTTTCGACGCGGCTCTCTCGCTTGCCAAAGCCTCGCAAAACCAGCGCGAACGTCGGTCCATTCTCAACATCCTTGCCGGCAGCGGCTCGCTCGAAAATGTCACGGGTTTGCTCGACACGGCCTTTACCGACGCGTTTCAGGGACAAGAAGCCCTGTTCATGCACTATGCTGCCATTCGCCATGATGACGAGGCGGTCGCAGATATGGCATGGACACGGTTCAAGCGCGATTTCGAGACATTGCTCACCCGCGTCCCTGAAATCCGCAAACCTCAAATGGCGGGCATCGCCGGCGCGTTCTGCGAAGACGCCAAAACCGATGCGGCCGAAGCCTTCATCCTGTCCAAAGCTGACCAAATCCCCGGCTTCGAACGACCCCTCGCCCAAGCCGTAGAAGGCGCCCGCCTCTGCGCCGCGCTGAAAGCGGAGAAGGCGGAGGAGCTGGCGGCGGCGCTGCGGTAGGGGAAGAGTATCCAAGAGAGGAGCTTCATCTCATGTCTGCCAAAGAACACAATGAGTGGCAAACCAACATGCTGGCGCTTATTGAAAAGCATGGCTGGTATGGAATGAGCGTGTTTGATCCCAAGGGCGAAAGG
Source organism: uncultured Hyphomonadaceae bacterium (assembly GCA_938049795.1). GTDB lineage: Bacteria > Pseudomonadota > Alphaproteobacteria > Caulobacterales > Hyphomonadaceae > CALLCD01. Next base: position 3,508 of record CALLCD010000008.1, read on the forward strand.
CCAGACTTTTCCTACTCTATTGGTTTTACCAAGACACTGAGCGCACCTGAGTTCATTGTTTTCGGCCTGAATCGTGAACTCAGACATAGCATGCTCTGGGAGGTGTTTCGCCAGATCGGGGCGGGCGCTGTTCCGGAGGAAGGCAAGCGATGGTCCGACCTTTTGGAGGGGTTCGATTGTGTTGGCAGAGAAGCCATACGCTCTGATTTGTTTGAGGAGTATTCGACATCCGCTGATTGGTTCTGGAGAGATCAAGGTCACGAGGGCCACCCAAGAGTTTTCCAGATCGTTTGGCCCGGAGCATTGGGTGGGCTGTTCCCATGGGAGGAAGGTTGCGATCAAGCTGTCATAGAAAGCCAAGATGCGCTTTGGTTGCCATATAAAACATCCCACTGAATTTTGGATGTCGAAACAGCCCTAAGCCCGATCCGTTGGTGCTTATCGAACGAAAAAGAGCCATCAGCCCGCGAAGCGGCGTCCCATCGCTTTAGCGGGGGACAAGGGACAAGTGGCCATGGACCCCAACGTCCGTTGGGGAGACGGACCTCGGCCGCGTGTGGTGAAACAGCCCTGAGCCGGCCCCACGGGTGTCAAGCGGCGACCCATTGCGCTTTAGCGCAGGGGTCAAAACAAAAACGGCACCAGCGCTTTGCGGTCTTTCGGATAGTCCGGAAACTTTTCCCGATACCAGCGATGATGCTGGAACGCGCGCGGGCCGATATTGGCGGCGGTGAAAAATGCGAAAGATGCCGCGCCCAATGTACAGGCCGCAATCGCAAACCCTGTCCACTCGATAATCTCGCCAAGATAATTTGGGCTCGTGACAAAGCGGAACCCGCCCCCGACCGGAATCTTGTACCCCGTCTCGCCCGGCCCCCGCAGATTGCGCAAAATATGGTCCGAGTTCAAATTCAGCCACACGCCAAAAAAGAAGACAGCCGCCCCGATCAGGAACAGCGGCGAGGTCAGCCAGCTTGCCGTCAGGTGCGCGCCATAGGCGACCCCCCAGCCATTGACCGAGCCGTTCAGCCCATTGAACACCACCGCCATTGCGCCTGTCGCGACCGGCTTCTTGCCCGCCCCGCGAATGCGCATCGGATAGATGAACGCGCGATATGTGTAGTGGCCGACAAACATCGCCGCCAGACCGAGCTGTACGATGGTCGGTTCAGCCTCTGCCGAGAAAACCGCGGGTAGAAAGACCACCAGAAACATGATCGGCGAGACGGCCTCCATCACCATCCACACCAAACGCTCATCGAGCTCCGGCCCCCATTTGCGCCGCTCATACCGCCCATAAGGCGCGGTCACGAAGAGCAGACTTACGAGCGTCAACCCGCCCATAACAAACAGCACATAGCAAATGGTTTCATAGACAGATTGTGTCAGCATGGCGTCTTAGCCCCGGCAGCAAACCCCACGCCTTTCCGATTTATCCAAATCTGTCAATCCGAACGTCTATGCAGATTTCAACTTTTCAGGGAATGGAAGGTGTGGTTAACATAAAGTTAATGACGGTTTTTGGGGATTTTGAAATGGCTAAAAGGATTTTCGGGGGCGCAGAGAAAGCGCAGCAGAATAGTAGACTTGATTGGATTGACCTACTGCGGAGCTCCATAGGGGTTGGCGTTGTCGCCATGACTCTTGCTATTGGCGATTTGGCTTACCCAGAGACGTTGCAAGGAGAGTCGGATGGCCTGGTCGTAATTGGCTTACTCGTCCTTGCGTATCTTGGACTATGTGGCGCGCGAGCGATGGCACTTTGGCGGGCTTTCAATATTCTGGATCGTCAAGGGACAAAACGTCGTGACGCCGCAAATCCGTTCGGGGAGCTGTTTATTTATCTGCTGACCGCGCTCGGAGTGCTTTGCTTAGCGAGTGCCGGTGGATCAGTTTTCTGGCCATGGCCGCTCGAAATTGGAAGCTCGAAGCATCTAGGGATTTATGTTGGGCTCATATTTTTGGCGTTCGTCCCATTGGCGTTCGCAATCCGAAAGCACAATCTTTATACGCATCAAAATGCTCCTGTGCCGCACCATATCTCAAATGGGTCGCTTTTACTGGCATCGGTTCTAATTCTGTTAGTAGGGGGGTTGGCATGGGCTGCTGGGGAAAGAAAGATACAAATGGCGGGCAGTTTTGGTCCAACCATAATGTTGATTGTCCTGTTCTTTTTCCTAATGTTTATCGCCGTACCTTATGTGCACTCATATTTGCTGAGGCGTAGTGGTGTGGAGTCGAAAAGTTTTGATTCGCCCGCTTTGAATGGAATTACTATTGCTGACCCTTCCACATTGGTGAGTTGGTTAGATACATTCCTTGTTCGGCATATTGCACCTCTGACAGGTGCAACGCAGGTTTCGAAAATAACCGCATTGCCGCACGTTCTGCTTATTTCGATATTCTTGCCACTGACTTTCATGGGGTTCGCGCTACCTGCACCGTTTGGATTGATCCCAATCTTCTTCGCGCTATTGCTAGCCGTTTCGCTCGGCCGCCGATGGTCCTGGGTTGAGAATGACCGCGAGACAGCGATGCGTCTTCGCAGCACCAAAGCAAAACATATACAAGTCGGTTTCAGTAACGATCTGAGAGATGAGGCATTGCTGGGGTATCTCTTTTTGTTCGTCCTGATTCCGTTGGCACTTCGGCAAATGCAGCTATGGATGGGGGCATTTGGCGACACGGCAAGTGAAGCGTCCATGATGGAGTGGGCTAGCTTTTTTGGGACCGAACTTGCCAAGGCTGTTCCAATCGTGGATTGGGCTGATATTTATGGCATTCAGGCCGACCTACAAAACTTCAATACTCAAGGACGTTTCTCTCAGCACTTGATTTTTAGTGCGCGGCTTATGGTTGATCTTGTTGTTATTGCTGCCTTGCTTCAAGCGTTCTCTATTATGCAGAGAAATTCGGCCCAGATGCAACTCTTTCGAGAGGGGCAACTTGATCTACTAGATCCGTTTACTGAGCAAGCTCACTTCGAGCGTGGAGTCCGTTTGATCAAGGGGCGCGCCACTACAAAGTCATCTGACAACGAGATTGTCTTCGGTGGTAAAGTATACGGTATCCGTCAAAATCTGCTGACAATGTTCGAAGAACACGCGGAGAATGCAAAAAAGCGGAACGGGCCAAATATACCTTATGATCTTGATCGACTCGGTGAACTGCTTGGAGAAGAAGATTGGCCCAAAGGACAGGCGCTCGTAGAATTTTTAAAGGGGAAGTATTCTATTCAGGTGGGCTCGGCCTCGCTGAGATTAATTGGCCTATCCAAGGATTGGGATGCAAAGAAATATTTCGACACTAGGTTGAGAGAGTTCGACGGAGAAATTGGTAGCAATCTGCGACATCAGAGAATTTTGCTTGAGCGAATTGCGAATGAACTTTTGAACGCCAAGGAAGAACTTTCGGAAGATGCGCTTTATGCCATTGCCGGAATCCTATCTAATACTCGCAGGCGATCAGAGATGTTCAATGCAAAATCTACCTTGTTCAAACTGCTTGCACGACAGCCTAGTGAGTTGGCCGTTGCCATTCTGACATGCGCAGTGGTTGATAGCAGTAAGTTTGAACTTGCGGATCTGAACCAATTTGAGATTTTATCAGAGGTTTCGGAAAGACAGATACGCCAGTCTGTTGATGATGTCAGGACAATGGCGACCGAAGCTCTGGAGCAAGCGGAAAATTCCGACAATTTGTTCGGGAATCCGTCAGAGGAGCGCGCGCGCTTGTCGTTAGTGATGGCAGCGCTCGAGGCGATCGCGGTGGAAGGGATCGATACGAAGGAGCCCCGTAACGCTGCAAAGGCTGCGCTTGAGCGACTGGAGGAAAAAGCCTAACCCCCTAAAACCCGCTCCCCGGTTCTGCGAGATACGCCGCCTCTTCCGCCGTACTCTTCCGGCCAAGGATCTCGTTTCTGTGGGGGAAGCGGCCGAAGCGGGTGATGACCTCGTGGTGGCGTTCGGCGTAGGTGAGGGCGTCTTGCATGATGGGTTTGAAGGCGGGCGGGGCGGAGGTGAGGGCGGCGCCGAAGGCTTTGACCGACAGGTCCTGATCGCTCAGCCGTTCGGAATGTTCGAGCGGCATATAGAAAAATTTCCGCTCGACGGGTTTGAGCCCCATATCTTCGGCCAGCAATATACCGTGCGTGCACAGATCAAGCGCGCGGGCGTCAAATTCGAACGCCGAGGGTGTGCCGCGAAATATGTTGCGTGGAAACTGGTCGAGCGCGATGATGGCCGCCAGCCGTCCACGCGGGGAGGCGAGCGCCCAGTCATAGGCGAGCCCGCCGGCCAGCGCGCTCAGCGTCTCTGTAAAACGTTCGGCAATCTCGGTGTCGGTGGTGAAAGACTTGCGGAACCAGAGCCGGTTGCGCGCCTTTGCCGCGTCGGCGTCGTCCGCCGCCTCGCCAATCCAGTAGGTGAGCAGACTGTCAGGGGTCTCGATGGCCATTAAGGCGCGTCTGCCGGCGGGCGGGTGGCGGTCAAAAGATAATTGACATCCGTATCGCCCGACAGCTTCCAGCGATCCATCAGCGGATTGAACGAGACGCCAATGGGGGCCGCGCAGGACAGTCCGGCCTTGCCGAGCGGGGTGATCAGCTCTTCGGGCTTTAAGAATTTGCTCCAGTCATGCGTGCCGCGCGGCAGCCAGCCGAGGACATATTCCGCGCCGACAATCGCGAGCGCAAAGGCTTTGGCTGTCCGGTTCATCGTGGCGAGGATGATGATCCCGCCCGGGGCCAGCAAGCGTGCGGAGGTTTCAAGGAAGCTCGCCGGATTGGCGACATGTTCGACGACTTCAAGATTGAGCACGACATCGAACGGTCCGGCGTTTTCTGCGAGCAAAGCTTCGGCCGTGCCAGCGCGGAAGTCGACCTCTAGCCCGCCCGCGCGCGCATGGGTCAGCGCGGTCTTGATGTTCGCTTCGGAGGCGTCAATGCCGGTCACATCCGCGCCAAGCCGCGCCATCGGTTCGCTGACAAGCCCGCCGCCGCAGCCAATGTCGAGCAGGCTCAGGCCCGAAAGCGGCGTCTTTTGCCCTTTTTCGAGCTTGAAATGCGCCTCCAGCGTGTCGCGGATAAAGCCGAGCCG
>CALLCD010000009.1 GCA_938049795.1 uncultured Hyphomonadaceae bacterium
AAACTCGACCTGCCTTACCGCAAAATGCTGCTCTGCGCGGGCGATATGGGCGCAGGTGCGCGCAAAACTTATGATCTTGAGGTCTGGCTGCCATCGCAAGACACCTATCGCGAAATCAGCTCATGCTCCTATTGCGGCGACTTTCAGGCCCGCCGTATGGATGCTCGCTACCGGCCCGCCGCCACCGAAGAGACGCCAAAACCCAAGCCCGAATTTGTCCACACGCTGAACGGCTCCGGCCTTGCTGTCGGACGAACGCTTGTTGCTGTGCTCGAAAATTACCAAAACGAAGACGGCTCGATCACCGTGCCCGAAATTTTGCGCGGCTATATGGGCGGACAAAGCGAAATCCGGTCACCTCGGTAGTCCGCGCCCATGCGGCTCTTTTCTCACAATACCGTTTGTCCGCTTGCAAGCGTGCGCGCAATCAGGGCACGTTCGGCGGTGAACCAAGGGCGATTTGAATGCGAATATTGATCACCAATGATGACGGCATCCATGCAACCGGGCTGGAGGTCTTGCATACGATTGCGCGCGAGTTTTCGACCGACATCTGGACCGTGGCCCCCGAAATCGAGCAATCAGGCAAATCCCGCGCCGTCACGCTGACCGAACCGCTTAGAGTGCGTGACGCGGGCGGCAACCAATGGGGCGTCACCGGCACGCCCACCGATTGCGTCCTGATCGCTCTGCGCAAATTGATGCGCGACAGCCCGCCCGATCTTATTCTCTCCGGCGTCAACAATGGCCAGAATATTGCGGGCGATACGTCTATGTCCGGCACTGTCGCCGCCGCGCTCATGGGCACGGCCAATGGCGTCCCGTCCATCGCGCTCAGCCAGTCGAAGAATTTTCGCGCGCCCGGTTCCCTCGATTGGGGGACGGCGAGCGAGTGGGGCATAAAAACCGTGCGCCAATTGCTCGAAATTGGCTGGCCCACGCCCGTCACCCCGAATGTCAACTTTCCCGATTGTCCGCCAGAAAATGTCGCTGGCATCCAGATGACCCGTCAGGGCGAGCGCACCGAGCTTGTCATCGACACCCACACCCGCCATGATCTGCGCGGTAAGGATTATGTCTGGATTGCGTATAATGGTAAGATGTCAAACCCGCCAGAGGGCACCGATTTGCATGCGATTTACAATAATTATGTCTCGGTGACGCCGCTTCATGTCGATCTGACCCATCGGCCCTGTTTGCGCATGTTGGAGGAGAAATGGCCGAGCTGATCTTTGACCCACTGCAAGGCGCGCGGCTGATTCTTATGCTGCGCCAGCGCGGGATAACCGATTCGGACGTGTTGAGCGCCATCGAGCAAGTGCCGCGCTCTGCTTTCGTCGGTCCGGAGCTGGCAGATCTCGCTTATGAAGATTGCGTCTTACCCATTGCCTGCGGGCAGACGCTTGGCCGTCCATCCGACATTGCGCCGCTCTTGCAGGCGCTAAATCTTCACGAGGTGACCGCCCCACGCGTTTTGGTCGTCGGCGCAGGTTCGGGCTATATGATGGCGCTTATTGCCGCGCTTGGTGCGGAGGTGTTCGGGGTCGAGCGTTATGGCAGGCTGGCGGCTATGGCTGAAGAAAACCTGCAAAGACAAGGTGTTTCATCCGCGCACATCCGGCAAGGCGACGGTTTGGAAGGCTGGGCGGAGGAAGCGCCTTTTGACCGGATCGTCCTGACGGGCGGCGTTGCAGAGGTGCCGGACGCGCTGCTTGGCCAGCTTAATCCGTCCGGTTTTTGCCTCGCCCCGATCAAATCCGGCGAGGCGTGGGAGCTCGTTTCCCTTGATCACAATGGCACTCAGACATCCCGCGCGCAGACGGCGCTGCACATTGGGCTCAGTCATGGGGTTTCAAAAGCGCTCTAATCACCTTATGTGAACGTGAACAAAGTGTCATCGTTAACAAAGATGCTTCAAAGGACAAAAAGGGGTTAGACATGTTGCAGAGATTGACAGCTGCTTCGGCCGCCATTCTGGCACTGGCGGGGCAGGCCAGCGCACAAGCCAGCGGACCATCCACAACAAACGCGGTCATGTCGCAATTGCTGCTCTTTTTGCCGCTCATTCTAATCTTCTATTTCCTGCTGATCCGCCCCCAGCAGCAGCGTGCCAAGCAACACCGCGCCATGATTGAAGCGATCCGCCGCAATGACACCATCGTCACAACCGGCGGCCTGATCGGCAAAGTCGTCAAAGTCGGTGATCAAGAGCTTACCGTCGAGCTTGGTGACGGCGTTCGGGTTCGCCTTGTCAAAGGCATGGTGGCGGACGTGCGCGGCAAGGGCAATCTCGTGCCCGCCAATGACGCCAAGCCCAGCTAGACGGAACAGAATTACATGCTGCATTTCTCGAAATGGAAAGTTCTGGGCATCGCGCTAGTGCTCATATGGGGCGCATTGCTCGCTTTTCCGAACGCGGTCAGCGATGGATTTCTGGGCGTAAAACCGGACGCTCCCATCTCGCAATCAGCCGAAGATCTTGCAAAATTCCGCGCCCAGCAGGACGCTGCGGAAGGATCGTGGTGGCCGGGCTTTCTGCCCAAGAACAAAGTCAATCTCGGCCTCGACCTTCAGGGCGGCGTCTATCTTCTGATCGAGTTCGACGAAGAAGAAGTCGTTGCCAACCGAATAGAAATTGCGCGGCGCGACGTTACCGAAGCGCTGGCCCCGCGAGGTGACCGCCCGCTCATTGCCAGTACGCGCGAGGTTAATGAGGCGACCGGCCAGCTCGAGATACGGCTGAAAGAACCGGCCGAACTGCGCGAAGCGATGCGTCGTCTGGATGATGCCAATCCGCCCGTTGAGGGGACGATCTCAGGCGCGCGAACATTCGACATCACCGATCGCGGTGGCGGTTTTATCACTATGGAGATGACCGCTGCAGCCCGCGACGCGCTTGTCTCCGACTCCCAAGGCAAGATCATCGAGATCATTCGCCGCCGGATTGATCCCGATGGCGTCAAGGAAATCTCCATCCAGCCACAAGCTGACAACCGGATTGTCCTCGAAGCGCCGGGGGTTGATGACCCAAAAACCCTGACCACCGTGCTTAAAGAAGCTGGCCGGATGACCTTCAACATTGTCGATAGCAGCGAGACGGGGCTAACCGCCGCGCTCAATGGGCTCGTCCGGCCCGGCTACAAGCTGGTCGAAGACAGTGACGGCTTCCCCTATTTGATCAATGTTTCGCCCATTGTCACCGGCTCTGACATCGCAACCGCCAATCCGGGCTTCGATGCCGACGACAATTCGCGGACGGTAGACTTCCGGCTCAGTGGATCGGGCGCAAAACGCTTTGGCGATGCCACCGTCAAATATATCGACCGCCAGTTTGCCATCGTGCTTGATGATCTCGTCATGTCAGCCCCCGTCATCCGCGAGCCAATCTATGGCGGCAATGTGCAGATCTCCGGCGGCGGCTTTACCGAGGAGCGCGCGCGCGAATTGGCGGCCATCATCGAAGCGGGCGAACTGCCTGCCAAACTCGAAGTTATTCAGGAGCGCACCGTCACTGCCAGCCTTGGCGCAGACGCCATTCGCGCCGGGACAGCCGCGTCAATCATCGGCCTCGTTCTCGTCGCCGTCTTTATGGTTTTGGCCTATAGCCGGCTCGGCATTTTTGCGGTCGTGTCCCTGATGATCAACATCATCCTGATCCTTGGCGCATTGTCGGGCATTGGCGCGACGCTGACCCTGCCGGGCATTGCCGGTATCATCCTGACCATTGGTATGGCGGTGGACGCCAACGTGCTCGTCTTCGAACGTATCCGCGAGGAAACGCGGGCCGGGCGAGGCGCTATGACGGCTGTTCAAGCGGGCTATGAGAAAGCGCTCGGAACCATTCTCGACGCAAACATCACCACCTTTATCGCAGCGGCCATTCTCTATGTGCTCGGTTCGGGCCCTGTTAGCGGGTTCGCCGTGACCCTTGCCATCGGTATCGTCACGTCCGTGTTTACAGCCTTCGTCATCACGCGCTGGTTTACATCTATATGGCTACACTGGGCCAAGCCCAAAAAACTGAAGCTTTAGGAGCCACACTCATGTTCATGAAATACGTTCCTGACACCTCCAATTTCGGCTTTATGAAATTGCGGATACCGAGCTTTGCTTTGTCATGCATCGGCATTGTTCTGTCGATTTTTCTGATTGTAACGCAGGGGTTAAACCTCGGGATTGATTTCCGCGGTGGTTCGGTCATCGAGACGAGCAAGCCCGATGGGGTGCAGATCGAGGATGTCCGCGCGCAGCTTAGCACGCTGAATTTGGGCGAAGTCCTGATCAATGAAGCGCGCGGGACCGGCGTCGATGCGACCACAATCCTGGTCGTGCGGATTGCCACTCAAGACGCGCCACCTGACGAGATTGAAGCGGCCCAGCAAGCGGCCACCGAATTGGTCAAGGCCACGCTCATTGCCGCTTATCCTGCCACCGAAAGCGGACCGGGCCTTGAGATTATGAGCAGTGCGAGCATCGGGCCGAAAGTCTCCGGCGAGTTGTTCCAGTCAGGCATCACCGCATTGGTCGTCGCGCTCGCTCTTATGCTCCTCTACATCGCAGCGCGGTTCGCATGGCAGTTCTCGCTCGGCGCGGTCGCGGCGCTTACCCATGATGTTATCCTGACCATTGGCGTCTTCTCCGGCCTGCAATTGGAGTTCAACCTCACAACCATTGCCGCTCTGCTGACCATTATCGGTTACTCCATGAACGATACCGTCGTCGTGTTTGACCGCGTGCGCGAGGAATCGCGTCGCTATAAGCAGATGCCCAATCGCGAGCTAGTCGATTTCGCCCTCAACGGCACTCTGTCGCGCACCTTGTTGACTTCGGTTACGACGCTTTTGGCCTTGCTCGCCATCTTCATCCTCGGCGGACCCGTCTTGCGCGGCATGTCCTTCGCACTGATTTGGGGTGTGATCGTCGGAACCTATTCGTCAATCTTCGTTGCCTCATCCTTGCTGCTCGCTCTGCCGGACGATTGGCGGCACGGGAAGAAAAAGGCCGATGATTTGGTCGGCTTTCAGGGTGTGGACTAAAACCCCTCTGTCCCGCGCTCTTCGGGGTGGGCTTCAAGATACTCACGCTTGAACGCTTTTGATGTCTGGTGCGCCCCATCCGGGCTCCAGCCGGGCGGTCCAAAAAAGCGTCCCGGCCAGTGCCAGATCCGGTAGCCATCCGTCCACAAATCCTTGAGCAAGGCCCCATATTCATGCGTCGCAACAATCAGCGGATTGTGCGTGGTGAGCTGCGAGACAAGTCCGTAGTCAGGCTTCTCGCGCTCTAACTCGGGTACAAAACTGCCAAACATCCTGTCCCAGATAATCAGAATGCCGCCATAATTGGCATCAAGATAGCGCGCATTGCGACCATGATGGACGCGGTGATGGGACGGCGTGTTAAAGACATATTCGACAGGGCGGGGCAGGCGGTCAATCGCCTCTGTATGGATCCAGAATTGATAGAGCAGGTTCAGCCCGCCCGCAAACGCGACCATTGCCGGATGAAACCCAAGCAGCATTTGCGGTGTGCCGATCAGCACCAGTCCCGAAATTGGTCCCGTCCAAGGCTGACGCAGCGCTGTGGTCAGATTGTACTGATTGGACGAATGGTGGACCACATGGTTCGCCCAGAACCAGCGCACGCGATGCATAAACCTGTGCTTCCAGTAATAAAGAAAATCATTCAGCACCATCAAACCACCAAGCGCGAGCCATGAAAACTCGATCTCAAACAGTCTGAACTGCCATGCATAAAGCGCCATTGCGCCCGCGATAAAACCAAACAAAGCCCCCGACACTGCGCTGCCGAGCCCCATTGTCATCGAGGTCCATGCATCCTTGGTGTCATAGGTCCCGCGCGCGCGCTTTCTCGCCACCGCCCACCATTCAAGCGCAACGAAGAAGATAAAAGCTGGAATGGCCAACAGGGTCGGATCAGGGAAATTCGGCATAACAAGGCCAAGTTTAGGCCCAGAGCACCATCCCCGCCAAGACCTGCCGCTGGGAAAGGGCTTGACCTTGGCTTTGGGGTTGGGAACCAATGACATAAGCGGCCAACCCAAAAGGACCAGACCCATGAGCATCCCCCAATTTGAAACCATCACACTCGACATAGACGACGGCATTGCCACGCTTACCCTCAATCGACCCGAAAAGATGAATGCCTTCACCGGGAAGATGATGGCCGAGATGATCGCCGCCTTCGACATCACCGATGCGGACGACACGGTTGGCGCTGTCCTCGTGACAGGCAGCGGTGAGCGGGCCTTCTGTGCCGGTGCCGACCTCTCGGAGGGGGCCAAGACGTTCGATTATGAGGCGAGGGCGGACAGCGGCGAGATCGGCAGGACGAGCAACGAAGACATCCAACGCGATGGCGGCGGCCGCGTCACATTGCGGATTTATGAGAGCCTCAAGCCGGTTATTGGCGTCATTAATGGGGCCGCGGTTGGCATAGGTGTGACCATGCAGTTGCCTATGGATATCCGCATTGCGTCCGACAATGCGCGCTTCGGCTTTGTGTTCGCACGGCGCGGCATCGTGCCCGAAGCCTGCTCGTCCTATTTCCTTCCGCGCCTTGTCGGCATCAGCCGCGCGCTCGAATGGTGCTATTCAGGCAAGGTTTTCGGCGCGCAGGAAGCGCTTGAGGGCGGACTTGTCCGCGCCATCTATCCGCAGGCCGAGCTGATGGAGAAAGCCCGCGAAATGGCGCGAGAGATCATCGACAACACCGCCCCCGTTTCGGTTGCGCTCACACGGCAGATGATGTGGCGCATGCTCGGCGCTGACCACCCAATGGATGCACACATTGTTGATTCGGCAGCGATTTTTGATCGTGGCCAGACCGATGACGCGCGCGAAGGCGTGATGAGTTTTCTCGAAAAGCGCGCGCCGGTCTATCCCGAAAAAGTGTCCACCGGCCTACCGAACTTCTGGCCCTGGTGGAAAGACAAATCCTTCAAATGGATCCGCAAATAGCGCGCCCCGAAAAAGAAAACGCCAAGCAGACGCATCTGCCCATTGCGTCCGCGGGCGCTAATCGGTAAACCGCTAGAACAAAGCGCTGGAGAGGTGGCCGAGTGGCTGAAGGCGCGCCCCTGCTAAGGCGCTTGTGCGGGACTGTTAACCCTTTATTTCGCTGACATAATTCGGGTTTTCGGGGGCAGTTCCCCCCAAATTTCCCCCGTTCTTGCATTGCTG
>CALLCD010000010.1 GCA_938049795.1 uncultured Hyphomonadaceae bacterium
TGACAGGCGGCCGGGAATCCTTTATCAGCGGTTAGAATAATATGGAGCTTTAGGCATGGCTGACGATTCTGACCCTTCCAGTACGCTGAAATTCAAGCGCGTTTTGTTGAAACTTTCCGGTGAAGCCCTGATGGGACCGGGCGAGTTCGGGATCGACACGCCGACCTGTCTGAAATTTGCCAAAGAGATCGCCGCCGCGCGCGAAGCGGGTGCCGAAATGTGCGTTGTGATCGGCGGCGGAAACATCTTTCGTGGTATGGCGGGCGCGGCTAAAGGCATGGACCGCTCGCAGGCGGACAGTATGGGCATGCTGGCGACCGTCATGAATGCGCTGGCGATGCAGAGCGCGCTCGAGCAGATTGGCGTTGAAACGCGCGTTCAGTCAGCCATTCGCATGGAAAGTGTGTGCGAGCCGTTTATCCGGCGGCGCGCCGTCCGGCATATGGAAAAGGGGCGGGTGGTGATCTTTGCCGCTGGCACAGGGAACCCGTATTTTACGACCGATACTGGCGCAGCGCTGAGGGCGGCGGAAATGGGCTGTGATGCCTTGTTCAAAGGCACGCAGGTCGATGGCGTCTACACCGCCGACCCGAAGCTTGACCCGAGCGCGACGCGCTATGACACGCTGCCTTATCAGACGGTGCTGGCAGACAATCTCAAAGTGATGGACACGTCCGCCATCAGCCTGATGCGTGACAGCCATATCCCGATTGTGGTTTTCTCACTTCATACCGCTGGCGCTTTGCAGAATGTCCTGCATGGCGAAGGCACGTTTACGATCATCAAAGACTAGAGCGAGGGCAAACATATGAGCTATGACGAAAATTCCCTTAAGCGACGGATGGAAGGGGCGCTGACCAATCTGACGCAGGAATTTGGCGGGTTGCGCACCGGGCGTGCCTCGGTGAACCTGCTCGATGCGGTGCAAGTGCCCGCTTACGGGTCGAAAGTGCCGCTCAATCAGGTGGGCTCCGTTTCGGCCCCCGAAGCGCGCATGTTGAGCGTGAGCATCTGGGACAAGGCGATGGTGGGCGCAGCCGACAAAGCCATACGCGATGCAGGGCTCGGGCTTAATCCGGTGGTGGACGGGACCAATTTGCGGATCCCGATCCCGCCGCTGAATGAAGAGCGCCGGAAGGAGCTGACCAAAGTGGCCGGACAATATGCCGAATCGGCGCGGATTGCGGTGCGCAATGTCCGGCGCGACGGCATGGATGCGCTCAAGAAAATGGAGAAGGATGGCGAGATCAGTCAGGACGAGCAGAAGTCTTTCGAGGGCGACGTGCAAAAACTGACCGACAGCTTTATTGGCCGCATCGACGAGGAATTGAAGGCCAAGGAAGCGGAGATTATGCAGGTGTGAGCCATCCCGCTCCTCTTATAAAGGCAGCCCGACCGGACCAGAGCGCAGGGGCGATGCCGAGGCATGTTGCGATCATTATGGATGGCAATGGGCGCTGGGCAAAATCGCGTGGACTGCCGCGTGCGGCCGGTCATGAGCGCGGGGTGGAAGCCTTGCGCCGGACGGTTGAGGCGGCGGGCAAGATGGGGATTGAATATCTCACCCTGTTTTCCTTCTCGACGGAGAATTGGCGTCGGCCCGCCGAAGAGGTCAACGCCTTGTTCGGCCTGTTGCGCGCTTATGTGAAACGCGATCTCGCGCGGCTCAAGGCCGAGGGTGTGCGGGTGCGTATCATTGGCAGTCGCGAGAACGTACCCGAGGACATTTTGGAGCTGATCGGGAAGGCGGAGCGGGACACGCAGGACAATCGCGGCGGCAATCTGACCATTGCGTTCAATTATGGTGGACGCGAAGAGATTGTCCGCGCGGCGCAGGGGCTCGCGCGCCAAGTCGCCGAGGGGACGCTGACGCCGGACGAGATTGATGCAGACAAGTTTGCCGGAGCGCTCGATACGTCGGTGCTGCCCGATCCGGACTTGTTGATCCGGACCAGCGGCGAAGCGCGGATCAGCAATTTCCTGCTCTGGCAGATCGCCTATGCGGAGCTTGTGATCCTCGATGTCCTGTGGCCCGATTTTAATGGCGATCATCTGGCCGGTGCGATTGCTGCCTTTCAGACCCGCGAGCGGCGGTTTGGCGCGCTGGCCGATGAGGGGCGCGAGGATGGCTGACAAAGAGGGCGGCAAATCGGGGCAAACGCGCGAAGTCCTTGTCCGGTTGGCTTCGGCGGCGGTGCTTGTGCCGATTGCGTTGACCTGCGTGTGGTTTGGCGGCTGGCTGCTGAGCGGATTTGCGGCGCTGTGTGCGGGGCTGATGGCATTTGAATGGGCGCGGATGGCCAATAGCCGTGTTGCCGTGTTGATGATTTTGGGCGCGGTTGCGGCGAACCTGCTGCATCCGGTTGATCCGCGATGGGCGCTGATTGCGCTGGTCGGCACGGGCGTGGTGGCCATGGCGCTTGAGCAACGTGACGGGCTGAAAAGTACCGCGCTCTTGGGCACGCTCTATGCGGGGGGGCTGCCCTTGGCGCTTCAGGTGTTGCGGGCAATACCGGACAATATGACGGGGCTTTACATTGCGATGGGTGTGATGGTGCTTAGCTGGGCTTCCGACACAAGCGCGTTTTTCGCCGGACGGCATTTTGGTGGACCTTTGCTTGCGCCCAAAGATAGCCCGAATAAGACGTGGAGCGGGGCGATTGGCGCGGTTGTGGGCAGCGTGTTGACGGGGCTTGCTTTTGCGTATTTCGTGCAGGGGCCATTGCTGATCTGGGCGGTGCTTGGGGCGTGTGTGTCGGTGGCGGCGCAATTTGGTGATCTGTTTGAGTCGCAGGTCAAACGTCGGCATGGGGTCAAAGATACGAGCGGGTTTCTGCCCGGGCATGGCGGTGTGATGGATCGGCTCGACGGGTTTGGTACGGCCTGTGTGGCCATGGTGGCTGTGCTCAAAGCTTTGCCTATGCTCGCTGCGATGCTTGTGGGGCAGGTATGAGCGTCAAACGTGTGACGGTTCTGGGCGCAACCGGATCGGTTGGTCAGTCCACTTTGTCTGTTATTGCCCATGCAAACGCGGAGGCGGCGTCAGCGGATGAGCCGCCCGTGTTCGAGGTGGAGGCCCTTGCGGCGGGACAAGATGTGCAGACGCTGAGCAAACAGGCCATAGCGGCTGGCGCGAAGCTCGCCATTATCGCTGACGAGACAAAATATGCCGATCTGCAAGCGCGGCTTGCGGGCACGGGCATCGAGACGGCCGCAGGGGACGGAGCGCTTGCCGAAGCGGCGGCGCGGCCGTGTGAGCGGGTTGTTGCAGCGATTGTCGGGGTGGCGGGCTTGCGTTCTACGCTGGCGGCCGTGCAGGCGGGCAATGATGTGGCGCTCGCCAATAAGGAGAGTATGGTTTGCGCAGGCGCCCTGTTGAGCGAAGCGGCGGCGGCTTCGGGCGCGCAGATTGTGCCGATGGATTCCGAGCACAGCGCGATTTTTCAGGTCTTGCACGGGCGCGATGATCTCGAAAAGCTGATTGTCACAGCGTCTGGCGGCCCGTTTCTCGACACGCCGATTAGCGAGTTGGGCGATATGACCGCTGAGCAGGCGCGCGCGCATCCGCGTTGGTCGATGGGGCTAAAAATCTCGATTGATAGTTCGACGCTTATGAACAAGGCGCTCGAGGTGATCGAAGCGGCGTATCTGTTCGATGTGCCCGGCGAGCAGATTGATGTTGTGGTCCACCCGCAGTCTATTGTGCATTCGCTGGTGTCTTATCGCGATGGATCGGTGCTCGCCCAGCTTGGGGAGCCGGACATGCGCACGCCGGTGGCTTTCGCCTTGTCATGGCCTGATCGCCGCATCCGGACGGCGGTTAACCGGCTTGATCTGGCAGCGCTCTCGCGGCTTGATTTTCGGGCTGTGGATGACGAAAAATTCCCCGCAATTGCCCTTGCAAAACAAGCTTTAGCAGCCGGCGGGACAGCTCCGCTCATATTAAATTGTGCTAATGAAGCGGCTGTAGCTGCATTTATTCTGGGCAAATGCGGTTTTCTCGACATAAGCTCAATTGTGCGTGATACGATGGAGGACATGTCTCATTCAGGATTCGGTTCAAATAAGCCAACATGTCTTGAAGAGATCAATGCCGTTATTGCTGAAGCGCAGCGTGTTTCGGATCGTCTTTTGGCGAAAGTGTAGGGTTTAAGGGATTATGGGTAGTATATTGGCGCAGGGCCCCTTGTTCCTGATCTTGTTGGTTTTGCTGCTTGGCGTGGTCGTTGTGGTCCATGAATTGGGGCATTATCTGGCTGCGCGGGCGTTTGGCGGCGCGGCTGAGTCGTTTTCGGTCGGGTTTGGCAAGCCGATCTTCGAGCGAAAAGATAAGCGCAATACGCGCTGGCGGATCAACTGGATCCCGTTTGGCGGTTTTGTGAAATTTGTCGGCGAACCGCAGACGGCTGGCGATATGGGTAAAATCGAGACCGGCCCGATTGGCAAACATTTCATGGCGATGACGGTCTGGCAGCGCTCGGTGATTGCCGCGGCGGGGCCGGTTGCGAACTTTATTCTCGCCAGCGTGCTGTTTGCGCTCATCGCGCTGAACCATGATACGGTGGTCGAGACGATCAACATATCAGAAGTGCCCGAGGGTCCGGCTGCGCAGGCCGGGGTTCAAGTCGGGGATATTGTGACAGCGGTAAACGGCAAACCTCTGGTCAATCGCAGAATCTTGCTTCAGAAAATCCAGCTTTCGAGCGGTACGCCTTTGACGCTAACGGTGGATCGTGATGGCCGGTTGCAAGACATATCGGTGACGCCGGTTCGCACCGAACGTGACAATGGCCTCGGCCAGAAACATCGCGTGGGTACAATTGGTGTTGGGCTAAATCCGGAACAAATTGGGCTCATCGAATATGGTCCGATCTCGGCAATAGGCGAAGGGGTCCGCCGCACGGGCGAGACGCTGGGCCTGACGGTCCATATGCTCGGTCGTCTGGCGACGGGGCGGGAGCCGATTACCCAATTAAGCGGGCCGGTCGGGATTGGCGATGTCAGCCGCCGCGCCGTGAACGCGACGATGGGGGCAGAATCGGTTCCGCTCGGGCAGCGATTGGCTTCGGTTGGCTGGCTCATGATCAATATTTGTGCCTTCGTGTCTGTTGGCATTGGCTTGTTCAATCTATTGCCTCTGCCTGTGCTTGATGGTGGACATCTTGTGTTCAACGCTTATGAAGCTGTCACGGGGAAACTCATGCCGGAAAAAGTTCAGGAGTTGAGCCTCCGGTTCGGGCTGGTGCTGCTGTTGGGCGTTGCGGCCATTGTCACATGGGGCGATATTGTAAAAACAGGCGTCTTTCAGAGTTTGGGCGGGTAAGTCCTTTAGGGTATTCAGGGAATTGGAAATTAGCTTCATGCGGTCACTTTTTTCAGCCACACTTCTTGCGTCGACAATCCTCGGGGGTGCGACGGTTTTCCCGCTCGGGCAATCTGCTGTGGCACAAACGCAGGAAGATCCGCTGGGCGGGGTGATCTCCACGGTGATTGTCGAGGGCAATCAACGCATTGAGGCGGTTACGGTCCAGTCCTATCTGTTGCTTGGACCGGGTTCTACGTTTGATGAGGAGAGGCTCGACCTGTCGCTCAAAACATTGTTTGCGACCGGCCTGTTTGCTGATGTTGCCATCGGGCGGCGTGGATCGGCTCTGGTTGTCACCGTGGTCGAGAACCCGATTATCAACCGCGTGCTGTTCGAGGGAAATGGCGCGATTGATGACGATAAGCTGCGTGAGGAAATTCAAGCTGAGCCGCGCGGAATATTTACGCTGTCGCGGGTTCAGGCGGATGTGCAGCGTATTCTGGAGCTCTATCGCCAGTCAGGCCGGTTTGCCGCGCAAGTGACCCCGCAATATAAGCCGCTCGACCAGAACCGTGTTGATTTGGTTTTCGAGATTACGGATGGGCCGACAACAGGTATTCGTTCGATCAATTTTATCGGCAATGAACGCTTTTCCGATTCGCGGCTCCGGTCAGAGCTCGTGACCAAGCAGTCGCGCCTGTGGCGGTTTTTCAGTTCGCGCGACAGCTATGATCCTGATCAGCTAGAATTTGACCGTGAGCAGATCCGGCAATTCTACCAGAATGAAGGCTATTATGATTTCCGCGTGGAATCGGTCGATGCGGCGATCCGGCCCGATCAGGAAGATTTCTACATCACCTTCACGATTGATGAGGGACGCCAATATGATTTTGGCGAGATCAAGGTTGAAACATCGCTCGACAAGCTTGATTCGGATGTCCTGCTGCGCGCCGTTCCGATCAAGGAAGGCACGACATATCGCGGGGATCTGATCGAGGAATCCATTGATCAGTTGACGGCCATTGCCGGGATATCGGGTTATGCATTTGTGGATGTTATTCCGCGTATTTCGGCCAATCCGGATACGGGTAAGATTGATGTTATATTCGCGATGGATGAAGGCCCGCGGGTCTATATCGAGCGGATCAATATTGTTGGCAATACGCTGACTCTCGACAATGTCATCCGGCGCCGTCTGGAAGTGTCCGAAGGGGATGCGTTCAACCGCTTCTTCCTGGATAGGTCGCGCAACCGCGTGCGGGCGCTTGGCTATTTTGGCGAAGTAGAAGTCGTCGAGCGGCCCGGCACCGAGCTTGACCGAACGATTGTCGATTTCGAGGTTGAAGAACAGCCGACCGGCGAACTCGCGCTGGCGGCGGGTTTCTCGTCTGTTGATGCGTTCCTGTTCGATGCCAGTGTCTCGCAGCGAAACCTGCTTGGGCGCGGACAAACAGCGATTGCGCGGGTGTCGGCATCGCGCCGGAACCAGACGGTTGATCTGCAATATCAGGAGCCGCAATTCCTCGGTCGCAATCTGGCTGCAGGTATCAGCGTCTTCGCGCGCCGGAGTGACTTTTCCGATGTGTCGCTGTTTGAAACCCAGCAGATTGGCGCGACCATCAATGTCGGGTTTCCGCTGACCCGCCGGAGCCAGTTGGGCCTGCGCTACCAGATTTCGCAGCAAGAGCTTGATGTGGCCGATCAGGACATTGTTATTGATGCGCTTGGCAATCTGGCGACGATGGATCTGATTGATCCGGCGACCGGCGATCCTGTTCTGAACAGAGCGACGAACTTGCCGCAGCAGGTTCCGATTTCGCCGGCGACCATGCCATTGCCCGATGGGACGCAGATTGTGGACCAGTGCGATGTTGCGTTTATCCAGCGGCAGGTGTCCTGCTTTAGTGAGAGCAATGAGCTGACCTCTTTGCTCGGCTATACGCTCCAATGGGATGCGCGCAATGATCCGATTGCGCCGACGGGCGGCTTTGACTTCAGCTTGTCGCAAGATGTTGCGGGCCTTGGCGGGGATGTCAGATTCTTGCGGACCACGGCAACGGCTGCTGCCTATAAGGGGCTGTTCCCGGGTGTGCGTGCAAGTTTGAGACTATCAGGGGGGAACATTTTCCCGTTTGGAGGCGGTGAGCAGTTGCGGATCAACAACCGCTTCTTCCGCGGCGGGAATGACTTCCGCGGGTTTAATGTTGCCGGCATCGGGCCGCGCAACACGCAGACAACTTTTGACGCCGACGGCAATCAGGTCGGTGACATTGTTAGAGGGCCAGCCTTGGGCGGCGAAGTCTTCTATCAGGGCACGTTGGAGGTTACGCTTCCGGACGTGATCCCTGAACAATACGGCATTCGCGGCGCTTTGTTCGTGGAAGCCGGTGGGCTGGGCAAGCTGGGTGGCGAATTTGATACCACGCCAAATGTGGTGTCGATTCCAAATCCCGATCGAACCTCTGACCAGCCATTTACCGTGGTGACGCAGATCGAGGATGGCTTGCAATTACGGGCTTCGGCGGGGCTTAGCGTCTTTTGGGATTCGCCTTTTGGGCCAATTCGATTCGACTTTTCTCAACTTATTACCGCGCCGGACTTTGACAGACCAAGAGGTATCAGGTTTAGCACCAATACTCGTTTTTAATTTACAGGAGACTTTCCATGTCGCCCTTCAAGATTTTACTTATCGCTGTGAGCCTCGTTTTTGCGAGTTTCGCTTTTTCCGCTCCGAACGCAGACGCGCAAGGCTCCACGATTATCACCGTGGACCAGAGCCGTGTGTTGCTTGAAAGTGCAGGTGGCCAAGACATTCAGCGCAAGCTGCAAGCCATTGGCCAGACGATCCAATCTGAAATTCAGGCTGAGCAGGCTGCGCTCGAAACTGAAGGCCGTGCGCTTGAAGGCCGTTTGGCGAACAAGTCAGAGGAGGCAATCCGGGCTGATACGGCGCTGGTTTCGCAGATGCAATCGTTCCAGCGGAAGCAACAGGCTTTCGTTCAGAAGCGCCAGATCCGCCAGCAGGAGCTGATCCAGACCGAACAGAATGCGCTCAATGAGTTTAACACCGCTCTGCGGCCGATACTCGAGCAAGTGCTTGCCGAGCGGGGTGCAGATGTCATGATGGCCAGAGCGAATGTGGTTCTGGTAACCCCGGCTCTGGATGCGACAGATCTGGTGATCTCGAAGATAGATGCGGTGAAGCCATCTGTGACGGTGTCGCGTGTGCGTCTGCCAACACAACCTGCCGCTGGCGCTCAATAGGTCGCGCCCCTGAATGGCTGTTGATCAGAGGTTCTATCGTGCTGCTGTGCCAGCTAGACTGACCGAGCTGAAAGACATTTCAGGACTGCAAACACAAGGACTCCCGGATGTTTCGATATCCGGGATTTCTGTGTTTGAGGAGGCCGTTCAGGGTGAGCTTTGCTTTGTTGATGACGTAAAGCTGGCTGACAAAATTTCGGCACGGTGCGCTGAAGGTGCGGTTTGTCTGACGACCCAAGCCATCGCTGAGCGTGTTGGCGGGGCCGAGGGGGTGGTCCTGGCGGATAGGCCCCGTCTTGCCTTCTTTGATCTGGCGTCGCAGATTTTTGTCCCGCATGGATTTACCCACACGGATCAGCTGGCGGATGCTAGGATACATGAAACGGCTGAAGTCCATCCAAGCGCTATTGTCTCGGACGGGGTGGCGATTGGTCCGGGGAGCCGGATTGGCCCCTTTGCTGTGATCGAGGCGGGCGTGCAGATCGGGCGTGATTGTGTGATCGGTGGGTCCGCGCAGATCGGGTTCTCGCTGATCGGGAATGGCGTTGAGATCGGATCTGGCGCGCGGCTCGGCGGGGCGGGCTTTGGATTGTTGCCGACGACTTCCGGCGCGAAGAATACACCGCATTTCGGGCGTGTTTTGGTGCAGGATAATGTTCGGATCGGGGTCAATAGCTGCATTGATCGGGGTGTTCTGTCCGACACGATGATTGGCGAAAATTCGAAGGTCGATAATCTCTGTCATATTGGGCACAATACGAGAATCGGTCGAAATGTCGTGATGGCGGCTTTTGGCGGAATTTCCGGCTCCGTGGTGATCGAGGATGATGTGGTTATGGGCGGGCGAGTCGGTATTGTCGATCATGTGACGATTGGCAAAGGCGCGCAGCTGGCGGCGGACGCGGCTGTATTTTCAGATGTTCCGGCAGGGCAGACATGGGCGGGGAGCCCGGCGCGTCCTTTGAAACAATGGCAAAGAGAGACGATCTGGCTGCGACGCCGGATGCAGCGCAAGGACAAGGATTGATGGCTGATATTCATGACAGCGCAATCGTCTCGCCAGACGCGCAGATTGCCGGAGACGTCAAGATTGGTCCGTTCTGCATTGTCGGGCCGGAGGTCACGCTTGAGGCTGGCTGCGTTTTGCATAATGGGGTGACGATTGAAGGCCGCACGCATCTGGGCGAAGGGTGCGAACTGTTTACCGGCGCGGTGATTGGCAAAGATCCGCAAATACTTGGGTATGAACCGAGCCCCGTCTCACGCATTGAAATCGGTGCACGAACAATTATCCGCGAACATGCCACTGTTCACCCTGGGTCGGCCGAGCATGGGGGGCTGACGCGGGTGGGCAGCGATTGCCTGCTGATGATCGGTGTGCATATCGCGCATGACTGTATCCTGTCTGATCGCTGCGTGCTGGCGAACAATGCGACGCTTGGCGGGCATGTCCAGATTGGAGAACAGGTCTGGCTTGGCGGGTTGGCTGCGGTTCACCAACATTGCCGGATTGGCGCGCATGCCTTTATTGGCGGCGGGGCGATCCTTGTGGACAATGTGATCCCGTATAGCACCGTTATCGGCAACCACGCCCGTCTTGCGGGCATCAATATTGTTGGGCTGCGGCGACGCGGATTTTCCCGTCAGAGCATTCATGATCTGCGCGCGGCCTATCGAATGCTGTTTGCCGATGAGGGCAGTTTTGTCGAGCGGATCGAGGACACACAAGCGGCATATGGTGGCTCTCCGGAGGTCGAGAAATTGCTGCACTTTATCGAGAAGAATACGGGGCGTCCTTTATGCATGCCGCAATAGGATCATGACTGCGGCGCTTGGCATTATTGCTGGCGGGGGCAGTTTGCCGACGGTACTTGCGCGGTATCTTGCGCCAAAGCGGGAGGTGTTCATTGTCCGGCTGTCCGGGTTTGCCGATGCGGCGCTCGATCAGTTTGCTGGTGTTGAGCTGAACATTGGCGAGATTGGCGGTGTGATGGAGGCGCTGCGTGGGGCCGGGTGCGGCAGGCTTGTTTTTGCTGGTGCGGTTAAGCGGCCAGATTTTGGCACGCTGCGGCTTGATGAGACTGGGCAGACCCATCTGCCGGCTTTGGTCGCGGCGGCTACGCGCGGCGATGATGCGCTTTTGAGTGCTCTGGTCGAGATTTTTGCGGATGAGGGGTTTGAGGTCGTCGGAGCAGAAACGCTGTGTCCGGAGCTTTTGTGCCCTGTGGGGCTGATCGCGGGAACGGCGCCTGATGAGCGGGTATTGCAAGATCTGTCCAAAGCCCTGCGGATTGCGCGGCTGATCGGCCGTGAGGACATCGGGCAGGGCTGTGTTGTGGCGGATGGCTTGGTGCTGGCGGTGGAGGCGCAAGAGGGGACGGACGGCATGTTGCAGCGGCTTTCCGATTTGCCGCTGGCGGTGCGCGGAACGCCTGATGCGCGGCGCGGTGTGTTGGTCAAATGCGCAAAACCCGATCAGGATCGGCGGATTGATTTACCAGTGATCGGTACACAGACGGTTGAGATGGCAGCACGGGCCGGACTGGTCGGCATTGGCATTGAAGCGGGGGGCTGTTTGATTGTCGAGCGCGAGGCGGTTCTCGATATGGCGCGTGCGCAGGGTGTTTTTGTGATGGGGCTTGAGCATAGTG
>CALLCD010000011.1 GCA_938049795.1 uncultured Hyphomonadaceae bacterium
ATCAACTCCACCGCATCGAGCGCCTCGGCCCCTTCCGCGCCGGCTTCAGACAGCCGCGTCTGCGCTTTATTGGACATTTTGCGAATAATCCGCCCGACAAACAACACCGGCAAAATCGCCACCGGCAACGTGATCAGCAAAGATCCGCCAAGCTTCCAGCTGACCACCAGCATCATCGTCAGTGCACCCACCGTGTTCAGCAGCGTCCGCACGCCGAGCGAGGTGGAGGAGCCAAGAAATGTCTCCAGCAGCGTAATGTCAGCGGTCAGCCGCGACACCGCTTCGCCAGAGCGCATCTGCGCGTGAAAGCGCGGGCTGAGGCTCAGCATATGCGCATAGAGATCGGTCCGCAGATCAGCGGCCACCCGTTCGCCAAAGCGCGAAATGAAATAGAACCGCACCGCCCCAATCGCCCCAAGCGCAACCACTGCAAGGAAGACCAGAAAGAAATTCCCGTCAATTTTCGCAATCAATTCCTCCGACGCCAAATCCCCGCCCAGCCCGACATCGACCGCATCCCCCAGCAATAACGGGATCGACAGCGTGATCACCGTGCCCAGAAGCAGGAACACCAGCGCCGTCGTCACCGTGATCGGATGCCGTTTGACATAAGGCCACAGCATCGCCAGCGGTTTAAGCGAGCGGCCTTTCGGGCGATCCATCGCGCCCCCGTCAATCGGCTCGGACGCGCGACGGTCCTCGGTGACAGTAATCGTTTCATCAGTCATGAAATCTTGGCCTTGCTAAGCGAACAGCATTCGGTTACATCGCCCCATCTTATAAATCACGCGCGCAAAAGCGCGCACCAGTTCGAAAGTTGAAGGCCATGAAATCCGAAGGGCACCCAGATTACCATTTTATCACTGTCGTGATGACCGATGGCACCGAGTATCAGACCCGCTCGACCTATGGCAAGGAAGGCGACCGCCTTGTTCTGGATATTGACCCGACCACGCATGCCGCATGGACCGGCGACACGAACGCGCTCCTAGATCGCGGCGGCCGCGTCTCCCGCTTCAAAGACAAATTCAAAGGCTTCATGTAAGCCTTGCACCGGCTCCCGTAAGGGCCTCTCCATAAAAATGGACACAGAGCCCCCCGTCCTCGAGGTCGGGGGGCTTTTTTGTCTGGCCACCAATTGTCGCGCGCAACAGGCTTGACCGGCCACATTTTGTAGGCCATACGCCCCATTCCTTATGTGGCAGCGTCTGGCCAAGACCAGTTCGGGTGCCGACCACGCAAGGCCTCGACCATCAACCGGCCGGATCGAAAGACCACCGGCCCTTTTATTTCGTTGTGAGGATCAAATGGCGAAGAAACTCCTGGGGCAGCTCAAGCTCCAGATTCCGGCTGGACAGGCCAACCCGTCCCCGCCCGTTGGACCGGCTCTCGGTCAGCGCGGGATCAATATCATGGAATTCTGTAAGGCCTTCAATGCGAAGACCCAAGGCGCAGAACAGGGCGTCAAGCTCCCCGTGATCATCGACTATTATCAGGACAAATCGTTCACCTTTGTGGTCAAAACCGCTCCGGGCTCGACCCTGCTGATGAAAGCCGCCAAGCTCAAAAAAGGCGCAAACAAGCCCGGCTACGAGACCGTCGGCACCGTCACAATGGCCCAATGCCGCGACATTGCCGAGCAGAAAATGGCTGATCTGAACGCAAATGATCTCGACGCAGGCGCGCTGATCATTGCAGGGCAGGCCCGCTCGATGGGCATCGAGGTTGTAGGATAGAACAATGGCTTCAGGAAAAAGAATGAAAGCGGCCCGCGCGGCCTTTGATGCGGACAAGCAGCACACAATCGGCGAAGCGGTTGCACTGGTCAAAGCCAATGCCAAGACCAAATTCGACGAAACCATCGACATTGCTGTCAATCTCGGCGTTGACCCGAAATATGCCGACCAGATGGTCCGTGGCGTGTGTAATCTGCCTTCGGGCACGGGCCGTGATGTCCGCGTTGCTGTGTTTGCGCGCGACGCCAAAGCCGAAGAGGCGACCGCTGCTGGGGCAGATATTGTCGGCGCCGAAGACCTGATGGAGAAAATCCAGGGCGGCTTTATGGATTTTGACCGTGTGATCGCAACCCCTGACATGATGGCCGTTGTCGGCCGTCTCGGCAAAGTGCTTGGGCCGCGCGGTCTGATGCCGAACCCGAAAGTCGGCACCGTGACGCCAAATGTCGGCGAAGCTGTCAAAAGCTCGAAGGGCGGGGCGGTCGAGTTCCGTGTCGAGAAGGCGGGCATCATTCATGCCGGTGTTGGCAAGGTCAGCTTTACCGAAGATGCGCTCGTGGCAAATGTCACCGCATTCCTCGGCGCTTTGCAAAAGGCAAGACCCGCTGGCGCGAAGGGAACATATGTGAAGAATGTGACGCTTTCGTCAACAATGGGGCCGGGTGTGACAATTGATGCGTCACAGGCCCTTGCGGAAGCGGGCTGACTGCGCTAGATAGCGCGGCTTGCGGGAGCACTGTGCAGTGTCTCCCGCTTTCCTGTCCGAGACCATGGGTCGGCTTTCGGGTCGATAATTCCCATGTAGACGGGGCGAGGTGAGGCGAGGTTTGCAGTTTTTGCTGCGGTGTCGGTGACCCCTTATGCCCTGGGCAGGCGCTGGAACGGGGCCTTTCCCGCGAAGGCGGACACCAGGGTGTTCGGAATGGTCCGGGCATCTTTTTAGGAGAACCGTAATGGATAAAGCTGGAAAGCAGGCAGCTCTCAAAGACCTCGAAGGTATCTTCGCGGACGCGGGCGCTGTCATTGTAACACAGTATTCCGGTCTAAGTGTTGCGGACTTGACTGAGTTGCGCGCCAAGCTCCGTGAGGGCGAGGGCCAACTCAAAGTGGTCAAAAACCGGATTGCCAAAATTGCCCTCGCAGGCAAGGGTGGCGATGCGGCCGCTGATCTGTTCAAAGGGCCTGTGGCCATTGCTTATGCGGCTGACCCAACCGTCCCCGCGAAGGCCACAAGCGAATTTGCCAAGGAAAATGACAATCTCAAGCTCGTCGGCGCCATCATGGATGGTGAAGTCATGGACGCGGCCGGTGTCGGGGCGCTTGCCTCAATGCCGTCGCGCGAAGAGCTGATTGCCACCGTCGCGGCAAGACTGATCGGTCAGGCCACGCAAGTTATCGGACGTCTCAATTCACAAGGTCAGCAATTGGCCGGTGCAATTGATGTCATCCGCGAACAGGCAGCATAAAGCAGGTCAAACACGGAATACGACACAAACCTTCAAACCTCTATTTATAAGACAGAAAGACCCATTCAAATGGCAGATATTGCAAAACTCGGTGACGAGCTTCTCGGCCTCACCATTCTCGAAGCCAAAGAGCTCAATGATTACCTCGAAGAGCGCGGCATCAAAGCGGCAGCCGCTGTGGCGGTTGCAGGCCCTGCAGCAGGCGGCGACGCAGGCGGCGGCGAAGCGCAAACCGAATTTGACGTGATCCTCGTCTCTGGCGGCGAAAAGAAAATCGGCGTGATTAAAGTCGTGCGCGAAGTCGTCTCCGGCCTCGGCCTGAAAGAAGCCAAAGAGCTTGTCGACGGCGCACCGAAGCCAATCAAGGAAGGCGTCAGCAAGGACGAAGCTGAAGAGCTGAAGAAGAAATTCGAAGATGCCGGCGCAACGGTCGAGATCAAATAGGTCTCTTCCGGCTGGTTTCAGTCGAGAGCGAAAGCTGCGCGCGGGCGGCTTTGGCTTTGAGTAAAGTGTAACGCGGCGGCCTCCGAGCGGGGGTCGCCGCGACCGCGCATTTTGAAGGCGCACAGGATCGCTCCACTAAGGGGCGACGTTAAAATGGGACACATGATGGCTCTCTCTTTCACCGAAAAGAAACGTATCCGAAAATCATTTGGGAAAATTCCCGAAGCCGTAGAAATGCCGAATCTGATCGAGATTCAGCGCTCCTC
>CALLCD010000012.1 GCA_938049795.1 uncultured Hyphomonadaceae bacterium
CCAAAACTCTTTGGCGGGGACGAATATACCGTGCTTGGCGCCGTGAGCGAACTTGCAGGGTCCGGCCTCTGGCTGATCGCCACCATTGTGATCGTGTTCTCGGTGATCTTTCCGCTGGCGAAAACACTGATCGCAGCGGTGATCTTCCGGTTTGGCAATCGCGGCGCGCGGCGCACCGCCCAGATCATGCAGTTTCTCGGCAAATGGTCGATGCTCGATGTCTTCCTTGTGGCGCTGCTGATTGCGCTGACGCAAATGTCCGAACTTCGCGCCCTGGAGCCGCGCGCGGGGCTGTATCTCTTCGCAGCGGGTGTTATCCTGAACAATATTGCAACTGCACGCCTCGCTTGGGCGCGCGCCACCTGATCGCCGGAGCACACGAGATATGAGCCAGCCCAAAATGGAAATCCGGATCATTCCGGTCACGCCCCTGCAACAGAACACGTCGCTGATCTGGAACACCGAAACCAAGGAAGGGGTGTTTGTTGATCCGGGCGGGGAAACGGCGCGGCTGATGGCGGCGGCCGAGCAGTTTGGCGTGAAAATCGTCAAAATCTGGCTCACTCATGGCCATCTCGATCATGCGGGCGCGGCAGCTGAAATCCGCGAGCTGACCGGCGCGCCAATCGAAGGTCCGCACAAGGATGATCAATGGCTGCTCGACGAGATCGAAGCCCAAGGCGCAAAATACGGCATCACCGATGGCCGCAATGTCATCCCTGACCGCTATCTCGAAGAAGGCGACACGCTGACCCTCGGCGATATGACGTTCGGCGTCACCCATTGCCCCGGCCACACGCCCGGCCATGTCGTGATCTACAATCTCGAAGGCAAGCTCGCCTTTGTCGGCGATGTCCTGTTTCGCGGCTCCATCGGCCGGACCGATTTTCCAAAAGGCAATCACCAGCAATTGCTCGACGCGATTGTCCGAAATCTCTGGCCGCTGGGAAATGATATGCGCTTTGTGCCCGGACACGGACCCATGTCGACCTTTGGTCAGGAGCGGCAGGACAATCCGTTCGTAGCCGATGGCGTCTTGCAGGCCGGAGCCTGATCGGACATGCAGGCCGGCTTGCCTCATGGCACTTATGCGCCCGGTCTTGCCGTTAGGATCGTTTTGTTTCTCAGCCAGAACACGGCGCTTGGACGAGGTAAGGCGCGCAAGGTCATGGCTGCGCTGGTGCGCCGGTTCAGCGAGGATCAGCTTGATGCCAACCTGTTTGGCCAGAAGGTCCGCTTACATCTGCACAATAACAGTTCCGAGATCAAAGCGCTGATGAACCCGCACCGCTATGCCCGCGCCGAACGTGACTTCTGTATCGCCTATCTTCCACCCAAAGACGGCATCTTCGTTGACATCGGTGCCAATGCCGGTCTCTTTTCGCTGGGCGTTCTTGCCCATATGAGCGGCGGCACCCTGATCGCTGCCGAGCCGCAACCCGCGCTGCATGCGCGGCTGGTGGCGAATTTGGAGAGCTTCAATCCCGATCGCTCGAACCCGCCCGCCATACATGTTCTCCAGACAGCGATTGGCGCAAGTCAGGGCGAGCTGTCACTCAATGTGCCTGATCAGCTTGGACAGGCAAGCGCAAGGGCTTTGGCCGACACAAATTCGATAAGGGTGCCCGTCCAGCCTTTGCGAGATATTGCGCTGGCCTTGGGTCTTGACCGAATAGATGTCCTGAAAATTGATGTCGAAGGGTTTGAGGACGAGATTATCATTCCGTTCCTTGAAACCGTCCCCGAAGCGCTGTGGCCGCGCGCGATTGTTCTCGAACATTGCCATCGCGACCGCTGGGAACGCAATTGCGAGGTGACGCTTCTGGATGCGGGCTATGAACTTGTGCTGAAGGATCGCACCAATCTTCTATTTGCGCGGAGGGCGGTTTGAAACTGGTAAGGCTCTCATTCCAGAAAGTGTTCCCGCGCGGGCTCTATGCGCGCAGTGTGCTGATGACGTTGCTGCCGGTTACGATCATTCTGGCATTGATGATCATCTACTATTTCAACGGCCATTTGCGCTCGGTCAACAATAAGCTCATTCAGGCCGTCGCCCGCGAGGTCGATCTGGTCGAACAGACTTGCGCAATGGAAGAGAGCAATCTGACCGCAATGGCTGTCATCGAGACGCGCCTGTCCCTACGGCTCGATTGTGACTTTAAGCCCGAAGGGGACGATCCCAGACTGGACGCCTGGTTTGCCTATCGCGGGGATGTCCAATCCATGCTTGAGCAGCAAATGGGCAAGCCCGTCGAAGTCGCACTTTTGCCGGGGCGGCGTCTGCTCGACATCAGGGTAATCTCGCCAGACAAAACCCTCCGTATCGAGATTGAAAAGAAGCGCGCACTGGTTATCAATGGGCATATCTTCATCGTTTGGGTGGTCTTGTTCAGCCTGTTCATGGTCGTCACCGCGCTCGCCTTCCTGCGCAATCATGTCCGCTCGATCCTGCGGCTGACCGAGGCGACACAGAGCTTTGGCCGCGGCCAATCGCTCTCCGGCTTTGAACCGTCCGGCGCAAACGAGATCCGCTCCGCCGCCAAAGCGGTCATCGAAATGGGCGAGCGGCTGACCGGCTTTACCGAACAGCGCACCGCCATGCTCACCGGCGTCAGCCATGATCTGCGCACCCCGTTGACCCGGCTCAAACTGCATCTCGCTCTGCAAGAGCAAACCGAAGATGTGGTCGCCGCGCGCAGGGACCTCGAAGACATGGCGGCCATGCTCGACGAATATCTTGCCTTTGCAAAAGGTGAGGATCTTGAAAGCGCCGAAACGCTCGATCTCGCCGCGCTGGTCAGAGAGGTGGCCGCCGGGTTCCGCGATGGAGACCTGGTGCTGGGGACCATTATGCCGCTCGAAATCGTGGCTCGCCCTCTGGCCCTGAAACGAGCACTGACCAATCTACTGGTCAACGCCGTCAAATACGGCACCAAAGCCGAGCTTAGCCTTGCGACCGATGGCGAGCGGGCGATCCTGACCGTCGATGATGATGGCGAGGGCATCCCGCCCGAAAAATACGAGGCCGCATTCCAGCCCTTCACCCGCCTTGACGATGCGCGCACGCAAAATGTCCCGGGCACAGGGCTAGGTCTGGCGCTCAGCCGCGATGTCGCGCGCAGTCATGGCGGTGAGATCAGTCTGCACCGCTCGCCGCTTGGTGGCCTTCGGGCGCGTCTGGTGCTGCCGCTGTAGACTGAGTGTCCGGATGCGTTGAAGAGGTGGACCGTGCGCCGGGCGCGAACCGTTTCAGCGCTGCGAGCCTGTCCTCGGCCGTGATCAGTTCCGCATCCAGCGTCGCCATTGTGCGCGCAAAATCGCCGCTCTCATCTTGGCGCCATGCCCGCTCCGTTTGCCGGATCACCCAGCCGAGCCCGAGCCCTGTCACCCGCATCTCCACCGGCCCCAGCGTATCGAGCTTCGCACACGCCAGCGCCCAATTGGCCGACCGTGCATGCGCCTTCAAAAGCTCCGCCCGCAAACGCGGTGAGCCGTCCCGCCAAGCCATCAGTGACAAGACCCCCGCGCGCTGCGTCTCGAACTTTTCAAACCGCCGCATAATTGCATCGAACAAGCGTTCGCGCGGCGAGTCTTCCGCGTCACACGCCTCCGCCGACATGGCCAGATCACCCCAAGCTTCAAGCTGTCGCGCCAGCGCCGTCTTGCCATAGCTCTGATAGAGATCCCCAAGCGGCTTACCAGATGCGTCGGCAATATCGCTCAGGCTGATCTCCCGCCAGCCACGTTCGCCCGCAAGGCCCAGCGCGGTCTCCAGCGTCGAAAAATCGGTTTCAGTCTTGGCGTCGGACATAACTACTTCCCCGATGATAAAGCGCGCTCTCGGCTTGCGGCGGCCCGCACGGCTTCGCGCAAGAGCGACGGCATGCCATCCCCGCGCAAGAGAATATCAAGCGCCGCCTCGGTTGTCCCGCCCTTGGAGGTCACATTTTTGCGCAAGCGGCCCGGGTCCTCGCCGGTCTCATACAAAAGCTGCGCTGCGCCGATAATCGTCTCGCGCGCCAACATCGCGGAAAATTTTGGCGACAATCCTTCCGCTTCGGCCGCGCCCGCCAGCGCTTCGACCAGCAAGAACAGATAGGCCGGACCAGAGCCCGACACGCCGGTCACCGCCGACATCTGCGTCTCCGGTACGGGGCCTTCAACATGGCCGAGCGGTTTGAGCAGCCGCTTGGCTTTGGTCACATCTTTTTTGCGGCCAGTATCAGGCGCACAGATCACGCTGACGCCCCAACCGATAGCACCCGGCGTGTTCGGCATCGCGCGCACAATATGGTCGGTGCCGAGCAGTTCGCGCAGCATCTTGATCCGGATTCCCGCCATGATCGACACAACCAGCGTCTCCGGCCCGATCCAATCGGCCATCTCTGTGGCCACCGTCTCGAAAATCTGCGGCTTGACCGCGACAACCACAACGTCGGCGGGGCGCGGCGCAGGGTTGAGCGCCAGCGCGTCCTCATCGGCTTGTGCCTTGATCAAATCGGAGGGTTGCGGATCAATAACACAAATCTGCGGACGCGAGCGCCCGCGCAGCCAGCCATCAATCAGGGCTGACCCCATACGTCCTGCGCCAAAAATTGCAATCTGTCTCGAGGCCATCGCTTGCTAGGCCTCGCCATCGGTCTCGAACATCACCGCCTCAATCGCTTCAGCAGGGCTTTTGCCCGCCCAGATCACAAAATTGAACGCCGGCACAAATCTGTCCACCGCTTCAAGACCGGCCGTCAATGTCGCGCTGATCTCGCCGCGGCTTGGCTCCATCCGGTCGGCCAATGCGAGCGCATGGCGAAAAATCACCACATTATCGTCAACCCAGAAGTCGAAATGTCCCAGCCAGAGACGCTCATTCATCATGATCACAAGCTCGGAGATGACCGCGCGTCGGGCCGCTTGCGGTTTGACATCTACCGTCAGCGAAAAATGCATGGCCGAGGGCGAGGTCCGGCAGGCAAACAGCGCGCCCATCTCGCCCCAACGGGTCGGCACGATGCAATGGACCGCCTCTTGCGCATCGCGTTCAAACTGCCAGCCAAAAGCTTCGAGCACCGTCTCGATCTCATCGAACAGTCCAGCCCCTGCATCATCAGCTCGCAAAATGTCCAGGCTCATAAAGAGCGCCTCCCGATATTATAAGTCAAACCGCCGATCAGGGGTCTTTGACCCATTTTCGCGGAACTAACAACAAGTTTAGTGTGCTCATCACGGCTGACACCCTATGCTTGTGTCCATGTTCGGGAAATTGGGCAATTT
>CALLCD010000013.1 GCA_938049795.1 uncultured Hyphomonadaceae bacterium
GGGGACGAAACTCGAAACCCCGCGCGGCAAGTCACTCTATGCGTTCTGGGGCACGGCGATTGCCGACCAGCTCAACGCCGATCTTGAAGGCCATGCTGACACGACAATCGTCAATCTGGCGTCGAACGAGTATTTCAAAGCGGTGAACAAAGACGCGCTGGGGCGGACGGTGATCGGTGCGAAATTCCTCAATGTGAAAGATGGCGAGGCGCGCGCGCTGATGTATTACGCCAAACATGCGCGCGGACGTATGGCGCGCTGGATCATGGAACACCGGATCGACCGCGCCGAAGGGCTCAAAGACTTCGATGCGGACGGCTACAAGCTCGACAAGAAAGCCTCAACCGAGACCGAACTGGTCTTCTCGCGCAAGCAACCGCCGAAAAAGAAATAGACCGTTTGCGGACGGTCTATTTGGCCATCAGCGCGGCGAAGCGTTCGAACAGGTAGAAGCTGTCTTGCGGGCCGGGGCTGGCTTCGGGGTGATGCTGGACCGAGATGATCGGCTTGCCCTCGACCGCAAGGCCGCTATTGGTGCCGTCAAAGAGAGATTTATGGCTCTCGGTGACGCCCTCGGGCAGGGTGGCGACATCGACAGTGAAGCCGTGGTTCATCGACACGATCTCGACTTTGCCGGTGGCCATATCCTGAACCGGATGATTGGCGCCGTGATGGCCCTGGGCCATTTTCATAGTCTTCGCGCCGAGCGCCAGGGCGAGCATTTGGTGGCCAAGGCAAATTCCAAGCAGAGGTGTGCCGGAGCCCACCAGCGCCTTGATCGTCTCGCCCGCGCGCTCGAATGTGGCGGCTGGATCGCCCGGGCCATTGGACAAGACGACACCATCAGGCTTGAGCGCGGCGATGTCATCGAACGAAGCGTCGCCGCTGACAATTGTGGCGCGCGCACCGACATTGGCGAGATTGCGTAAGATATTCTTCTTCACGCCGAAATCCATCACAACCACATGGTAGGCAGAGTCTTCGAGCGTCGTAAATCCGGCGTCCGGCTGCCAGTTGCCTTGTGCGTTTTGGTACGGTTCGGCTTGGGACACGTCTTTGGCCAAGTCGGCTTTTTGCAGTCCGGACCAGTTTCTGGCCGCTTCGGCGAGGGCGTCAATGTCGAACTGTCCGTCCGGCGCGTGGGCAATGGCGGCTTTGGGCATGCCGTGCTCGCGGATGCGGTTTGTCAGCGCGCGTGTGTCGATGCCGGAGAGGCCGATAATACCCGATTTTGCGAGCCAGGCGTCGAAATGATCGGTCGCGCGATGATTGGAGGGCGGGGTCACTGGCGCGCGAAATATGGTGCCAATGGCCGCTTTTGAGGCGTTTTTGGTCGAGTCTTCATGGTCAGCGGCATTTGCGCCGACATTGCCGATATGGGGAAATGTGAACAGGACGATCTGGGCGGCATAGGACGGATCGGTGAGAATTTCCTGATAGCCGGTGACCGCCGTATTGAAACAAAGTTCGCCAATCGCCACGCCGCGTTCGCCGCACCCTTCGCCAAAAAAGGCCGTACCGTCTTCAAGGACAATAATCCCTGTCGGGGTTGTTTCGGCTTGTAAATGATTCTCGTGTGTCATAAAAACCTGCTCTTCTTCGACCGGCGTTTCTTGTCTGTTAATCTATCGGACAAACACTGCGGGAGTAAGAACAATGTTTCTGATCCGTCAAGCGTGTCGGTGAGGGAAAATGGGAGCGGCCATGATGGGTGCGGAAATTTTGGTCAAAGAACCGGCAGATTTGAGAGCGCGATTGAAAGCGGCACGCAATGAGGCCGAGGCGTGTGACAGCGATGGCGTGGAAGCGGCAACTTTGCGGCTGATCCTGTGCGCGGTGGACGACCGGGATGTGACCGCGCGCGGACGCGGGGAGTGCAGTGGTTGCGCCGAATCTACGGTACAGGAATTGCTGGCCATGATGGCGACCCAGCGCGAAGTATCGGCGAAGGAATATGACGAAGCCGGACGCATTGAAGAGGCCGAACGCGAGCGCTCCGAACTTGCAATTATCCAGTCCTTCCTGCCGAAAAAACTCTCCGGCGCAGCGCTTGAAAGCGCCGTGTCCGCAATTATCGAAGAGGTCGAGGCGCACCGGCTAAAAGATATGGGCCGCTGCATGGAAGCGCTTAAAGCGCGTTATCCGGGCCAGATTGATTCGGCGAGCGCCGGCAAGATTGTCCGCGCAAAGCTCCAGACACCTGCCAAATAGACATAGCCCGCGCGCCGGATTTGGCCTAGATTGCCGGCCGTGAGCGGACAACGTATCCCCGATGGATTTCTTGACGAGTTGAAGGCGCGCCTTCGGCCATCGGACGTGATTGGCCGCAAGGTGAAGCTGAAAAAGCAGGGCAAGGAATGGGTCGGCCTCTCGCCCTTCACCAATGAGAAAACCCCAAGCTTCTACGTCAACAATCAGAAGGGCATCTTCAAATGCTTCTCCTCCGGGCTTGGCGGGGATGTCATCAAATTCATTCAGGAGACCGAGCGGCTATCCTTCATGGAAGCGGTCGAGAAGCTGGCCGACGAGGCTGGCATGGCGCTGCCCAAAGCGACGCCGGAAGCCAAAGAGGTTTATGACCGGCGCGTCCGGCTTTATGAGGCGTGCGAGGCGGCGTGCAAATTTTTTGAGACTGAATTGCGCGGCAAGGCGGGGGCCG
The DNA here is from genome assembly GCA_938049795.1 of uncultured Hyphomonadaceae bacterium. Classification (GTDB taxonomy): domain Bacteria; phylum Pseudomonadota; class Alphaproteobacteria; order Caulobacterales; family Hyphomonadaceae; genus CALLCD01. The sequence goes on from CALLCD010000013.1 coordinate 2,660, forward strand.
AAGCGCGGCAATATCTGCAAGGGCGCGGGTTGCATTCGGAAAGCTGGGGGCGGCACAGGCTGGGCTTTGCGCCGGATGAATGGCGCGCGCTGATCGGGCATCTTAGCCGTGAAGGATTTTCCCAAAGCGAGATTGTCGAGGCGGGTCTTGCCGTTCAGAAAGAGGGCGGCAAAGAGCCCTATGACCGCTTTAGAGGCCGCGTCATTTTCCCGATCGAGGATGCGCAAGGCCGCGTGATCGCGTTTGGCGGGCGCGGCATGTTGCCGGACGCCAAGCCGAAATATCTCAACTCGTCGGACACGCCGCTCTTTCATAAGGGCAAAGTGCTTTACCGCTACAAGCGGGCGCGTGAGGCGCTCGGGCATGGCGAGGGCGGCGGGCTGATCGTGTGCGAGGGCTATATGGACGCGATTGCGCTGGCCGAGGCGGGTTTCGGGCAGGCGGTCGCGCCATTGGGCACAGCTCTGACGGAGGATCAGTTGGCATTGCTATGGCGCGTCGGGCCGGAGCCGGTCTTGTGTTTCGATGGCGATGCGGCGGGCCTGCGCGCAGCCTATCGGTCGATTGATCGGGCATTGCCATTTCTCGAGCCGGGCAAAAGCCTGTTTTTCTCGCTATTGCCGGAGGGGATGGACCCGGACGATATTGTCCAGAAGCGCGGGCGGCAGGCGATGGCGGACTTGCTCGAGGGGGCGATTGCATTGTCTGAACTGCTCTGGCAACGCGAGCGCGATGTCGACCGGATTGACACACCCGAGCGTCAGGCGGGCCTTGATCTGCGACTGAAACAGGCCGCGCGCCAGATCCAGAATGATGCGGTCCGCAGCGCCTATGAGCGCGATCTGCGGCGGCGGATGAATGACCATTTCTGGCAAATGCGCGCGGTGCGGCGGGGCAAGTCGGAAAGCTCGGGGCTGAAAGCGGATACGAAAGTGCGCGGGCTGGGCCTCCTCGTCAAACTGGTCGAGAGCCCGAAACTGCTTGAGGCGTGTCTTGAGCAATTGGCCGGTGCGCATTTCCCCGACCCACGCGTCTGGCAGATCCGCGAATTGATCTTTGAAGTGATCTCGTCGGGCACCGATCTTGATCGCGCCAAGGCGATTGATTTGCTGACCATCAAAGGGGCGGATGCGGCGGCGGCCTTGATTGCAGGCTATCGGGCGGGCGAGCCGGTCGATCCAGACAGCGCGGCGGGCAAAGAATGGGTGATCGCGCTCGAACATTATTGCGGCCAGCCCGATATGGACGAGGGCGACGAGGCGGGACCGGACGGTGTTTTTGCCTCTGCCGAAGACGGTCGGCAGCGGCATAAGAAAGTCGCCGGACGCTTCGATCTCGCCGCACGGCGCAAGGAAGCGGCCGATAATTCCGATGTTTAGCGCAGGTTTCCCCTTGACCGGACGGGCTTGAAGCCCCATCTAACGCAGTAATAAAGATGCGGTGGATGTTTGCCTGAAATTAACCCGATTGCCCGATTGATCTTTTCAGTCTCACAAGGCAGGGGTTCGCGAAACGCTCAAAACGGCAAAATGACGCAAGGTAGAGTTCTGATGGTGGCATATTTTGTGCCTGAACAGAGGCTTATTGCCTCTTTTTGTCGTGTTTTGGGATCAATTCTGATTGAGAGACGGTTGAAATCTGTTGTGACATTGAACCTCGGTTCAACGCTGGAACAGGTGACAAAGACAAGCGGGCCGGAACATTCGGCACTATAGGGACGTTTATTTTTACTGCGATCATAGCGGGACAGACACGTTATGACGCCAGGAGCGATGATACAAATGGCTACAGCCAAACCCAAAGCGACATCAAAACCAGCCAGCAAAACAGCCACAAAACCGGCGGCCAAGTCCAAAGCGGCGCCGGCGAAGAAGGCGGCTGCTGAAGCGACCAAGAAAGCGCCGACGAAGAAAGCTGCGCCAAAGCCTAAGGCGGCCACTGCAAAGGCCTCCGCCAAAGAAAAGGCAAAGCCGAAGCCAAAAACGGCGGCGAAGGCTACAAAGCCTGCCGCCGAAAAAGCCGATGGCCCAATCCTCGACCTGTCGAGCGCAGGCGTCAAAAAATTCCTCAAGACGGCCAAGGAAAAAGGCTTTGTCACCCATGAGGAACTGAACAAGGTGCTCCCGCAGGACCAGCTCACCTCCGACCAGATCGAAGACACCATGTCGGCCCTGTCCGAAATGGGCATCAATGTCGTCGAGACCGAAGAAGAGGGCGAAGGCGGCGCGCTGGCCAAGACCACGACCAAACAGGTTGTCGAGAAAAAAGGCAATGCGCGCGGCTCGGACCGGACCGATGATCCGGTGCGGATGTATCTGCGCGAAATGGGCACGGTCGAGCTGCTCTCGCGCGAAGGCGAAATTGCGATTGCCAAACGGATCGAAGCCGGCCGCGACGCGATGATCCGTGGCTTGTGCGAAAGCCCGCTCTCATTCGAGGCGATGATGGTCTGGCGCGACGAGCTTATGAACGAGCGCATCCTGTTGCGGGACGTGATTGACCTTGAAGCCACTTATGGGGCCGAAAACCCCGCGCCTCCGCCGAAAGTCGAAGAGGATGAGGACGAAGACGACGAGGAAGATGATGAAGCCAAGTCCGAAAACGACGAGGATGACGACGACGACGAGGATGATGATGAGGGCGCGGCGATGTCCATGTCCGCTATGGAGGCCTCATTGCGCGACGGCGTTCTCGAAACGCTCGACGCGATTGCCTCTGACTTCGGCAAGTATCGCAAACTTCAGGAAAAGCTGGTTGCCCGCCGCATAGAGGGCAAGGCGCTGACGCCGAAAACCCAGCAGGAATATGACGAGCTGGGCACGCGGATTGTCGAAAACCTCAAAACCATGCACATCAACAATGCGCGGATCGAAGCGCTGGTCGAACAGCTCTACACGATCAACCGCAAGCTGATGGGCCTCGAAGGCCAATTGATGCGCCGCGCCGATGCCCACGGTGTGCCGCGTAAGCAATTCCTTGAAAACTATTTCGGCTATGAGCTCGAGCCGAACTGGTCCGAGCGCGTTTCTGAAATTTCAAAAAAGTGGAAGAAGTTCACCGATACGGACGCCGGCAAGATCACCGAAATCCGTGACGAGATTTCTGCTGTCTCACAAGAAATCGGTGTGCCGATTGATGATTATCGCCGGATTGTCCAAACCGTCCAGAAAGGCGAACGCGAAGCGCGTGTGGCCAAGAAGGAAATGGTCGAGGCCAATCTGCGTCTCGTCATCTCGATTGCCAAGAAGTACACCAATCGCGGGCTGCAATTCCTTGACCTCATTCAAGAAGGCAATATCGGCCTGATGAAAGCGGTCGACAAATTCGAATACCGACGCGGCTACAAATTCTCGACCTATGCAACATGGTGGATCCGGCAGGCGATCACCCGCTCGATTGCCGACCAGGCGCGGACCATCCGTATTCCGGTCCACATGATCGAGACGATCAACAAAATCGTCCGCACCCAGCGCCAAATGCTCCACGAGATTGGCCGCGAACCGACCCCCGAAGAGCTGGCCGAGAAGCTTGGCCTGCCACTCGAGAAAATCCGCAAAGTGCTCAAAATTGCCAAAGAGCCGATCTCGCTCGAAACGCCGATTGGCGACGATGAAGATTCAAACCTCGGCGACTTTATCGAGGACAAGCTGGCGCTCTTGCCAGTGGAAGCGGCGATCCAGTCGAACTTGCGCGAGACGACAACGCGCGTGCTCGCCTCGCTCACCCCGCGCGAGGAACGCGTCCTGCGCATGCGCTTCGGCATCGGCATGAACACCGACCACACGCTCGAAGAGGTTGGCCAGCAATTCTCGGTCACCCGCGAACGCATCCGCCAAATCGAAGCCAAAGCCCTACGCAAACTCAAGCACCCAAGCAGAAGCCGCAAACTGCGCAGCTTCTTGGACACTTAACGCGTCTCGTTATGCGACGGGTACAAAAGAAAAGGCGGTCTTTGCGGGCCGCCTTTATTGTGTCGATGATGCGCACACACCGGAAAAAGGTCGACCGAGACATGAGCCAGCTTGGCGCGGAAAGCTATGCGGGATAAATTTTCAATTCATTTCGGGGTTGCATGTTCTGATATTGCGTCAGATAATTACGTATGGCGAGGGCAGTTGAGACAATCAATATCCAGTGCACGTCCTGTGGGCATGCGGGCTCATTGAGGCAGGCGGATTTGGCTGTTGCGGTTGAGGATGAAGTCGTCACACTCGCAAACATCAATCAGGTTATTCCAAAACTCGTTTGCAAATCTTGCAGGCAGAAACTGTTCCGAATTGAAGATGGAGCGGCCAGATGTCTTGTCGATCCCGAACATGGACGAAGATGCGAGGGTTGTGACTGTCCAATCATTCTGCCCCGCCTTGAAGTGGCGCCAGATTCGCGGCTATGCCAGTTTTGCGTCGATGCGGGCACGGAGCCGGATGTGGAGTCCGAATGGCCGCGACCACCAGCAGACATGTCCCGATGTCCACGCTGCCTCGAACGACACGCAGAGAAGTCAGCGACGTTCGTACGTGAGAACAGCAAAAACGGGTCGCTCTTTATCGGATGCTCAAACTTTCCGCGATGCAATTGGACGGCGCCTTTTTCGCCGCCCAATACCTGATCAACGGACAGTCTAACCGCGGGGTGCACTGGGGCGGTTGCGGTTTGGGCGGCGGCGGTTTTTATTGGGCTTGGCGGATTTTTGGCTGCCGCCAGACTGGGCGCCGGAACTGCCGCTTTGGCCATTGCTGGATTTGGTGCCGCCAGATCGTCCGCTACCTGATCTTCCACCAGAGCGACCTCCATTCGAGCGACCGCCATTAGACCGTCCACGGCCTCGCCCATTGCCGCCGCCATTGGCTTGCGCGCGGGCTTCGGCTTCTTTCGCGATGTCGCCATATTTGGCGTCCGCATTTTCCTTGGGCAGGCTGGTTTTGATCAGTCTTTCAATGTCGCGCAACAGGCTGCGTTCCTCGCTGTCGCAAAAGGCGATGGCGGTGCCTTCCTTACCCGCGCGCGCCGTCCGTCCGATCCGGTGGACATAGGATTCCGGGACATTGGGCAGGTCAAAATTGACCACATGCGAGACATCATCAACATCAATCCCGCGCGCGGCAATGTCGGTGGCGACGAGAATGCCTGTCGTGCCGGTTTTGAAGGCTTCAAGCGCGCGCTTGCGCTGGTTCTGGCTCTTATTGCCGTGAATGGCCGCAGCTGGAAATCCGCCCTTGTCGAGATGCCTTGCGACTTTGTCTGCGCCATGCTTTGTCCGTGTAAACACAATGGCGCGCTCATAGGCCATCTCGCCGAGCAGGTCGAGCAGGAGGGCGGTCTTGGCGCGTTTGGGGACATGGATAACGCGCTGGTCGATGCGCTCGATCGGTTTGGAGTTCGGCGTGACCGTAATCTCGACCGGACTGTTGAGAAAGTCGCTGGCAAGTCCGCGGATCTGTTTCGGCATCGTGGCCGAGAGCAGGGCGGTGCGGCGCGTCTGCGGCAAGTTTGACATGATCTTGCGGATCGCCGGCAGGAAGCCAAGATCGAGCATCTGGTCGGCCTCATCGAGAATGACCGTTGTGGTCTTGTCGATGCGGATTGCGCCACTGGACATATGGTCGAGCAAACGCCCGGGCGTGGCGACGAGAATGTCGACGCCATTGGCCATCGCACGGATCTGCGGATTGGGTTTGACCCCGCCCACGACAACCGCGCAGCGATGTTTAATATGTTTGCCATAAATGCCGACATTGTCCGCGATCTGGGCGGCAAGCTCGCGCGTCGGCGTCACGATCAACGTGTGGCAACTGCGCTTGGCGACGGGGGTGTGGCTCTTGGCCACTTCGTTCAGAAGCGGCAGGACGAACGCGGCGGTTTTGACGCTCAGACGCCACAATTCGTCTTCGAGTGCGTCGAGGGCGTGGATATTGGCGAAGAATGTGGTTTC
>CALLCD010000014.1 GCA_938049795.1 uncultured Hyphomonadaceae bacterium
AACCGGTTCTCGAAAATGTTCTCGCGGATAATGCTTGTGCCGTCAGCGGTCGCCATCAGCGCCATAAACTGCGCTTGCAAATCGGTCGGAAACCCGGGATGGGGCTGCGTATCGACATTGACCGCTTTGAGCGCGGCCCCATTACGCTGAATGCGCAGCGTATCCTCGCCCGCATCAATCCTGACCCCTGCCTGTCGCAGCGCATCGATCATCGCGCCAAGTGCCTGCACGGGCGCGCCTTGCAAGGTCACGTCGCCACCTGCCGCCGCCGCCGCCATCGCATAGGTGCCCGCTTCGATCCGGTCAGGCATCACCGGATAGGTGCCGCCTTTCATCTCTGTCACGCCTTCAATGCGGATTTTGTCCGTACCGGCACCCGTAATTTTCGCGCCCATCATGTTCAGGCACTCAGCAAGATCGGCAATCTCCGGCTCGCGCGCGCCATTTTCGATCACGGTTTCGCCCTTGGCGAGCGTTGCGGCCAGCATCGCATGCTCGGTCGCCCCGACGCTTGGGAACGGGAAGACGATATGCGCGCCCTGCAAACCGCGAATGGCTGCTGCTTTCACATAGCCCTCCTCGATCACAAGATCGGCGCCCATCTCTTCAAACGCTTTCAAATGCAGGTCCACCGGCCGCGCCCCGATCGCGCACCCGCCCGGCAGAGACACCGTCGCATGCCCCATCCGCGCCAGAAGCGGGCCAAGCACATTGAAACTCGCCCGCATCTTCCGCACCTGATCATAGGGCGCGATTGTCGAGCTGATCTCGGCGGCATTGAAATGACAGGTATTGGAGCCCTTCGGCCAATAGACCTCGACCCCCAGCGAGCTGAGCAGTTGCGAGAGAAACCGCGTGTCCGCAAGGTTTGGCATATTTGTCAGCTCTAACGGCTCAGCCGTCAGCAGACACGCCGCCATCAATTTGAGCGCCGAGTTTTTCGCGCCGGAAATATCAATCGTGCCGGAAAGGGCTTTGCCGCCCGTAATCAATAACTTGTCCATGCCCACAGCTATAAGGCTTCAAATGGCAAGGGAAAGGCGCAAATGCGTTCAATCACGTTCAAGTGCGCCGGTTTTACAGCAAAACAGGCTATTTGTCCGGCTTCGGGGGCCGATCTGATCGCAAATCCGCCCTGCCGGACGCGTTCGTAGTGGCCGCATCCTTACGCGCCGCCGCTTTGCGCCGCTTGAGATTCGCCCGGAGCGCGGCCGCTTTTCGATCTGCGGCGAGCTGTTTTTCACTCTTTTCTGTCACGCGCGGCACACTTCTCTACGATAGGGTCTTTTCAACTCCGCCCAGTTAAGCTAATCCCACCCTCACGCGCAAGCGCGGCCGCGGTAGCTCAGTGGTAGAGCGCATCATTGGTAATGATGAGGTCGGGAGTTCAATTCTCCCTCGCGGCACCAGGCACTGACCTATATCAGAAACCCGTCATCAAACATGATCTGGTCTGATGCGTCGGGCTCTATATCGAAGGTGAAGTCGAACGGGTTGGTTGCGTCTTGCTGCGCTGATGGCGATGGAGGTGTTTCGAGGTCTGCGCCGAAACTGTCGCGTTCGTAGGAGACAGGCGGCAAGGACGCGCTGGTGACGAAGACGAAGGTGTCTTCGCTTTCATCCCCTGCTGCGCTCGAGACATTGCTCCGCTCGGCTGTGGCGCTTCCATCGCGGTCGAGGATTGCCGATCCGCTGCTGCCGAAGCCGAAATCCGCCGCTGTGAGATCCGCAGCATTTGTGCCCTCCAGCGTCACCGTGTTACCGCCACCAAGGTCGATCACGGCGTCCGCGCCCACTTGGGTGATGTCGAGGTCTGCGAAAGACGCTGCGCCCGCAAGCGAAATCGTGTCGCCCTGAGCACTGGAGAAGTCCGTGATCGTATCATTGCCGGAACTTGCGGCTGCAAACTCGAACGCATCCGCGCCAGTGCCGCCGGTGAAGATATTGTCCGCCGTGCTGCTGATGAATGTGTCCGCGCCGTTCGTGCCAATCGCATTTTCGATGCTGGAGATGTCATCGTTCACCGCAGCGCCGCCGGAGAGATCCTGCGCGGCGAGATCAAAGGTAATGGCGCCGTTGAACATGGAATAATCAATCGTGTCAGAGCCAGACCCGCCATCGGTCGAATTGATCCCTGTGCCGATGACAAATGTATCATTGCCAGCCCCGCCGGAAACCGTATCATTGCCGCGACCGCCATTGAGAATATTATCCTCATCATTGCCGATCAGCGTGTCTGAGCCATTCGTACCCGTGATATTCTCGATACTGATCAATGTGTCATTACCAGCGGCACCCCCCGTCGTGGTGTTGTCCGCCAGATTGACATTGATCGCGCCGAAGAAGGCCGAATAGTCAGCCGTATCCACACCGTCGCCGCCATCATATGTGTTGATGCCCGCGCCTGCGATAAAGGCATCGTTCCCGGCGCCGCCGACAAGCGTGCTGCTCGCCGAACTGTCGATGAATGTGTCCGCGCCTCTGGTGCCAATCGCGTTCTCGATACCAGAGATGTCA
>CALLCD010000015.1 GCA_938049795.1 uncultured Hyphomonadaceae bacterium
AAGAGAGAAAAAGAAACACTGATAACGCTAAAGGCTGCTAAAGGCCCCGGCATCAAGAGTGCTCGTGTAATGATCTCCGTGGCAATCTCTCAAATGCAAGCCGAAGCGGATTCCCTAAATCGACTCAAAGATGCGATTTTATCTGACATGATTGATACTGTTTCCGGCCCCCCAAGGTCGATCTAGCCGTCCTTCATTGGGCGTTTATTACCGCTATCTAACGCCTCCTCCGACGCCGAAACCAGATCCCCGCGTCGCCCCTATTCGCGAACACCCGCCCCCCGTGTCCCCTGCGACCAATCTCCTCGCCCAATTCAACCCGCCCCGCGCAGCTAGCGCTCTGGCGGCTCATGCCCCAGCGCAACCCGTGCCATATCGCCAATGAAGCCCGCCCACACGCCGCCCGGGCGCCAGACTGTGTCCATAATCGCCTTGGCGTGGTCAGCGTCGAGTTTCCCTGTTTCCATAGCATAGCGATAGAGAAAGGCCGTTACCCGCAAATTGGCGATACAATGGATATGCACCGTGCGGGCGTCGAGCGTCGCAAAAACATCGCTGAAGGCCTGGAAGTCCTGATCGGTCGGGGCATCGAACGCGACGGGGACATGGACATAGCGCATCCCGCAGTCGGCCACGGTTTTGGCTTCATCCGGCAGTGCTTTCTCATGCTCATGCAGACCAAGATTGATGATATGCGAGACACCGAGCGGTTTCAGCGCCTTGATCTGCGCCTCGGTCGGCTGGCCTGAACTGGTCAATTGAGGACCAATCCGCCGCCAATGATAGATATGTTCAGGATCTTGCATCGGTCGAGGGCTCCATGCTTGGACACGCCAGTCACAGCGCCATTCTATCACACCCCGCCCCCATGACAATTCAACCCGCCATCCCCCTACGGCACCTCGACAAGCACGGATATGCGCGTACACTCTGGGATACAAAATTTCTGAGGGAGAAAGAGATGAGCGGATCATTGCGGAACAGTTTTCTGGCGGCGGCTTTGATGTCACTGGCGGCCTGTGGTGGCCAATCCGGCGAGCAGGGGAGCGCGCCAGATACAAGCGCCTCAACCAGCCCGTCCGACGCCGCTCGAGCCACCCCAGCCACAAACCCCGGCGCAGATGTCAACGCCGCGCGCATCCTCGCCGCCCGGTCAACGCCTCAAGACTGGCTCTCCTATGGCGGCACCTATGACGAACAGCGCCATTCCGGCCTCAGCGCCGTCTCGACCGAAAACGTCACCGATCTCGGCGTCGCATGGACCTATGACCTCGCCACAGCGCGCGGCGTCGAAGCCACGCCGATTGTCGTTGATGGCGTCATGTACGTCACCTCCGCCTGGTCCGTCGTCTATGCGCTAGACGCCAAAACCGGAGACGAGCTCTGGGTGTTCGACCCCGAAGTGCCCCGCGAGCGCGGCGTGCATGCGTGTTGCGACGTCGTCAATCGCGGTGTCGCCATCTGGGAGGGGAAAGTCTTTGTCGGCACAATTGACGGCCGACTGATCGCGCTCGATTCAGCCAGCGGCGACGTCCTCTGGGACACGCTGACCGTGGACCTCTCCAAACCCTACACCATCACCGGCGCCCCGCGCGTCGTCAAAGGCCGCGTCCTGATCGGCAATGGTGGCGCAGAGCTGGGCGTGCGCGGCTATATCTCCGCATACGACGCAAATACCGGCGAGATGGACTGGCGCTTCTACACCGCACCAAACCCCGACAAACAGCCCGACGGCGCAGCGTCCGACAAAGCCTTTGAAACCGTCGGCAATGTCACATGGGGCGACGAGGGCGCGTGGACCACAGATGGCGGCGGCGGCACGGTCTGGGACTCCATTGTCTATGACGAGGTCAACGATCTCATCATCTTCGGCGTCGGCAATGGCTCTCCGTGGAACCGCGACATCCGCGATCCGTCTGGCGGGGACAATCTCTTCTTGTCCTCTATCGTTGCGGTCAATCCTGAAACCGGCGACTATGTCTGGCATTACCAGACCACGCCCGGCGACAATTGGGACTATACAGCCACCCAAACCATCATCCTCGCCGACCTGCCCATTGGCGAGAACGGCACGGACCGCCGCGTCGCCATGCAGGCCCCGAAAAACGGCTTCTTCTATGTCATTGATGCGGCCACGGGCGAATTTATCTCCGGCAATAATTTCGTCCCCCAGACATGGACGACCGGCCTTGATGAAAATGGCCGCCCAATCGAAGTGGCCAGCGCGCGCTATGCCACCGATGTCATCCTGCAAAGCCCGGGACCACTCGGCGCACACAATTGGCACCCGATGGCCTACAGCCCCGATCTCGGCCTTGCCTTCATCCCCGCCCAGGAAATCCCGCAAGCGCTGCAAGCGGACGCCCGTTTCGACGAACGCGCGACCCGCTGGAACACCGGCGTCAATCTCGACAGCGGCAATGTCACCGACATTCCGCCCGGTTTCATGTCCGGTTTCCGCACCCTGCTCAAAGGTCGTCTTATCGCATGGGATCCGGTCACCCAGAGCCCGCGCTGGACCGTCGAACACCCGACGGCATGGAATGGTGGCGTCCTGTCCACCGCAGGCAGGTTGATCTTTCAAGGCCGCCTCGACGGCACATTCTCCGCCTATGACGCCGCCGACGGCACATTGCTCTGGAGCGAGGACGTGAAATCCGGCGCAGCCTCCGGCCCGGGCACGTATGAGATTGATGGCGAGCAATATGTTACCATCACAACCGGCTGGGGCTCGGCCTATGGTCTGGTCGTCGGCTTCGATGTGGACCGCGCCACCCCGACCGTCGGCAAAGTCGTCACCTTCAAACTCGGCGGCACCGGCACAATCGCCGCCCCCGAAGGCCCGCGCATCGACCGCGTTCCTGCCGCCGAACCGTTCGGAGACACCGCCATGCATGATGCTGGCCGCGCGCTCTATGCGCAAAATTGCGGCGTCTGCCACGGCTCGCTTGCGGTCAGTTCCGGCGTGCTACCAGATCTGCGCTGGTCACAGATCACCGGCAATGCCGAGGCCTGGAACAGCGTCGTGCTCGAAGGCTCCCTGTCGCAAAACGGCATGGTCTCTTTTGCCGATTATATCAGCGCCGAAGACAGCGAAGCCATCCGCGCCTATATCACCAAACGCGCCCATGAAACCCTCGCCAATGAAGCCGCCGAAGCACAGAGCGAGGATTAGTCAGCGCCTGACAATAGGTATATACTTATCCGAGGCGCTAATTTTCTAGCTGGATGACCCTATGCATATTTTGGGATTAATCATTATGCTGCTCATTTCAGCGGCAGTTTGGTATTCGCGGCTCAAAGCGCTTGGCGGTGCCGCGCGTGATGTTGGCAAGGTCGCCCGGCGTGTGCGCAATGCGCCGCGCAAATTCGCCTTTATGCATCGGGCAGGCCGAACGGGATTACGGGCCGTGGACGATCCGCGCGAGGCCAGTGCCATTTTGATGGTGCTCATGGCCGGAGGCTATGGCGAACAGCCGATGGACCCCGAATATGAGCGCGTCATTCAGCAAGAAGCGTCAAAAGTGTTTGATCTCGATGCAGGCGAGGCCGAAGACTTGATGACCCATGCGGTCTGGATGGTGCGCGATGTCGAGCTCGTGTCCGGCGTTGTGTTGCGGATGACGCAAATGATCAAGCAGACACCGGGGATCGGCCCCACCGAACTTGTCGATCTCTATGAAATGCTCAGCGCCGTGGGGCAGGCCGTGACCGCTCCGAACGAAGAACAGCAGCGCATTCTCGAGCTCTATCGCGGTAAAGTCGGCTTGTCCGCCTGATGGCAATGGCGGCCATAGACCCACGTTTTAAAACCAAAGCTCGGAAAGACCGCTGGGGCAATTTCACCCTGCTGCGCCATGGCGCGTTTGACGGCATGTTGTGCACCTCGAAAAATTCCGGCACCCATTGGGTCAAATACATGTTGGCCATTGCACTGGCCGAAACCTATCATATTCCGCCGCCGGAGTATTTTTCCGAAAAAGCCGTGCGCCCTTATATCGGCTGGACGAAAGACCAGCCCGTCCATCCTGAACTGCCAAAGCTCGCCTTCAGCCACACCATTCCGCACCAATTGGCCAATTGGGGATGGGCGCGAACGCTGGCGGGCCTGCCGCCCTATGTCCTGCTCGTGCGCCACCCGATGAGCATCCTGGCCAGCCATTTTGCCAAATGGGAATGGGACATCAAAGTGGATTGGCTCACCTATCTCAAGGGCGAACCAACCGGCAAACAGTTCCGCTGTGACCTCTACTGGATTGCCCGTTTCTGGAACCGCTGGGGTGAATGGCGCGCGCGCGACCCCTCACGCATCCACCTTGTTCACTATGAAGATGTCCGTCAGACCCCGCGCGAAACATTGCAAGCCATCGCCGCCCATTGGGGCATCCGCCTCAGCCCCGCCGCGCTTGATGCGGCTGTGCGCGGCGGCACCAAAGAGGCCATGGCCGCCAAAGTCGACCCCGATGCCGAACCAAATGTCCTGCAAAACCGCAAAGACCGCCTTGAAGACCTGTTCTCAGGAAAGGCGAGGGCGATCTACAATGAACGCATCCAAACCCATTTCAGCGCCTCACTCGGCTATGACCTCTTAGCCATCCCGAAAGCCTAATCCAGCCCAAGCGCCTCGCTAATGTCAGCGGCCAGCACTTGCCCCATGTAAAACTGCGTGTCCGCGCTCGGGTGATAGTCGCAGCCATAGGTCTGGCCATCCGGCGCATTGGTGAAATTGACAAAGCGCACCTTGTCGTCCCCCGCCGTGTTGCGCGCTTCAACCGCGCCCTTGATGGAAGCAATCGCCGCATCATAGACATCAAGCCTACCCATCGGCCCCCACCCGGCAATCAGAACCGCGTTCGGATGGTCAGCGCGCAGACGGACCAGAAAATCTTCGTAATTATGATCAAACCCAACGCCCGGATCGCCATCGGAAAAATCATTCGTTCCAAGATGAACCACAACCACATCCATCTCGATGTCTGATGAAATGGCAGGCGTCTCGCCCAGCATCAGCCGGTTATAGACAGCGCGCATGGTCGGCCTGTCATCATTCTCCCAGTTCCGCGTCAGTCCGCGTCCCGAAGAGGCGATCACCGTGACATCCGCATCCAGCATCCGTCCGGCCACAGCGCCAAAGGCGAGATTGGCGTTCTGCGTTTCAGGGCTGAACGTACAGTCCTGATTTGCACCCTCAACGCCATATCCGGTCGAGATGGAATCTCCGAGCACCAGCATTTGCAGCTCGGCTGGCACGCCAATCTCGATCTCGCCATCATAAGGGTCAAAGCCCGCAAACAGGATCGGCGCCGCTGGCCGTTCACCGCGAAGCACCATGCGAATGTCATATGTGCCCTGAACATCATCAATAATCGGATAGGCAAACCGCCCGCGTTCCAGCGTGATCGGCGTGGTCACGCCATTGATCTCGACATCCAGCTGCGCATTTTCGCCATTGGTGATGATCACGTCCAGCTTGCTGCCGGTAAATGTGGTCGCCACCATGCTGCCCGGCCATGACAGGAATGTCCCCGTCGCCGTTGTGGAGTCAATCGGACCCACGGTGCGGAATGTCCGCGCTTCTGCCGGAGCGGTTGGCGCATCGTTGACAGCACAAGCCGACAAGACGCTGCCAGCCAGCGCAGCACAAAGCACAGTGTTTCGGATCGCAGTGTTTCGGATCAATGACATGGTCGTCCCTCAAATTCTTGATCGAGCGTGCAAAAACACACTCGGGCTAGGCTTTTCCGTCTCCGATCGCCCACGTAAACGGGCGGATCTCCACGGTCTCGAATACTCCCGCCTTTGCATATGGATCTTCAGCCGCCCAGTCGCGAACGTCCTGAAGCGTGTCCATGTCCATAACAAACACAGATCCGGCAAAGGTTTCCCCATCATCAGCAAAAACCGGGCCAGCCATGCGGATCTTGTCCGCAAATCCCGCCGCCCAGGCCAGATGATCGGGCCGATTGGCCATTCTCAGCGGTAAGGCATCGGCCTTGTCACGGGCGTTTACAATAAAAAGCGGCATAGAAAGTCTTGTCCTTGATGTAGAAAATACGGCAAGCAAACTCGCACATACTTGCGTACTTGGTGTGACAAATTTATAGATCGTTCAAATGTTAATCTAGTATGAACCGCCATCACAAGCGGGTATCGCGCGCAAAAGTGCGATCAGGGGAAGATAAACCATGTCGGACAATGTGGCCACGCGCACGAAAATACTTGAAGCCGCCCGCCAGCGCTTTCTCCATTATGGCTATTCCAAAACCACCATGTCTGAAGTCGCCCGCGATTGCGAGATGTCCGCAGGCAACATCTACCGCTTTTTCGGCTCGAAACTCGACATTGCTGAAGCCATGGCAACCAAGTTCAATGCCGAAAATTACACCAAATTCAAGGCTATAGCAAATAAAAAGACCCCCGCCTCCGACCGGCTTTACGAGTTTTTCGCCTATGCGCTCGAACAGACTTATGAAGCCATCGATGCGGACGCCAAAATCCTCGAAATCGCTGAAATCCTGCGCAAGGAACGTCCCGATTTTTTCAACGCGCATCTCGCGTCCGAACGGGTCTTTATCGAGACCATCCTCAATGACGGGATCGAAGCGGGCGTGTTCCGGAAGCTTGATGAACCGCTCGTCACGGCCGAGATGATTCAAGCCGCTTTGATGAAATTCCGCTTCCCGCAAGCCTATTCCCAACTCAAACTCGACAAATTACGCTATGAGTTAATGGGCGTTATCTCCTTGATTCTTGCAGGATTATCAGCCAGCGCAACCGAATTTGAACTCTAAACAGTGAATAAAAACGAATTTGTTCATTGAATATTATTTTTACCGTCCTATCTTTGTCTTACGACCAGCAAATAAGCTGGCGCAAGAAAGGACCCTCCCATGTTTTCCAATGCCAAAGAAAAATCCGTCCACGCGATCACCGTCGTCGCTGCCATCGTCCCGCTCACCGCAGCTTTGCTGATGGGCACCGTGTTCATGCTTGGCACCATTATCTAGCCTCAAGCAAAACCCCGCTCAAGCCTTCGCCCCACGCTTGCCGCGCCCATAGACCGGATCAGCCTCCGCGCTTTTCTCGTCCAGCGGCCAGCGCGGCCGTGCGGTCGTGCCGAGATCCCCGCGCGCGCCTGCAAGAAAATGCTCCGCGCCCGCTTGCGCAATCATCACCGCATTGTCGGTGCAATGTCGCAAGGGCGGGGTGAACAATTGCGCGCCCTCCCGCTCGGCCAACCCGTCAAGCGCGGCCCGTATGGTCTGGTTCGCCGCCACGCCGCCCGCCACAACCAGCCGCTTCCCCGCCGCGCCCGCGTCCAGACCCGCCAGCGCCCGCCGCGTCTTCTCGGTCAGAATGTCTGCCACCGCCTGCTGGAAACTTGCCGCAATGTCCGCCTTGCGCGCCTCGGTCAGCGGCTCTGCCTCAATCGCCCGCGCCGCCGCCGTTTTCAGCCCCGCAAACGACATATCGAGCCCGTCCCGCTTCAGCAAAGGTCGCGGAAACGCCAGCGCATCCGCCCGCCCGGTCTTTGCCAATTGCTCCAGCACCGGCCCACCCGGAAAGCCAAGCCCGAGCAATTTCGCCGTCTTGTCAAACGCCTCACCCGCCGCATCATCAATTGTCGAGCCGAGCCGCTCATACTGCCCCAGCCCATGCACATGAATGAACTGGCAATGCCCGCCCGAGACCAGCAGCAACAAATACGGAAACGGACATTCGGCCGAAATACGCGGCGACAGCGCATGGCCCTCCAGATGATTGATCGGCAAAAACGGCACACCCGCGCCCATAGCCAGCGCCTTGCCCGTCATCATCCCGACCAACACCCCGCCAATCAGACCCGGCCCCGAGGTCGCAGCAATCGCATCCATGTCCGACAGCGCAAGCCCCGCCTCGCCAAGCGCCCGTGCGACGGCGTGGTCGATCAGCTCGACATGCGCCCGCGCCGCAATTTCAGGCACAATCCCGCCATAGGGCGCATGTTTGTCAAACTGGGTCAGGATAATGTCCGAGAGAATGTCCGTCCGCCCACCCGTCCGCCGGATCACCGAGGCCGCCGTCTCGTCACAGCTCGTCTCAATGCCGAGCAGGGTCACCGTATCAGGCATATTCTGCGCGTCGGACGCGGGAGAGGGGGCTTGCTCGATCATAGCAGGGCTTGTAGCTGGTGAAGGGAACCGCGTGAAGCGGAAGATTTAACAGGACGTCAGAATGTCAGATAGCCCCAAATCCGTTGCCATTGGCACGCGCAGCTCTCCTTTGGCCTTGCAACAGGCCCAGCAGGTCAAAGCCCTGCTCGAAGGGGCGGCCGAAGGCGGGCTCGATTTTACCATCGTGCCGCTCACCACAACGGGCGATCAATTGACCACCCAGCGCCTCACCGAAGCGGGCGGCAAGGGCCTGTTCACCAAAGAGCTTGATGTCGCGCTCGACGATGGCCGCATCGATATTGCCGTCCATTCGCTCAAAGATGTGCCAACCGAACTTCCGCCGGGCCAGTCGCTTGTCGCCTTCATGAAGCGCGAAGACCCGCGCGAAGGCTTCGTCTCGCACAAATATAACAGTTTCGAAGACATGCCAGAGGGTGCCGTCTTGGGCACCGCCAGCATAAGGCGCGAAGCCCAGAGCCGTCTCGTCCGGCCCGATCTCGAAATCGTCACCTTTCGCGGCAATGTCCAGACGCGGCTCAAAAAGCTCGCAGCAGGCGAGGCGGACGCGACCTATCTCGCCATGGCAGGCCTGTCCCGCCTCGATATGACCGACAAGGCGCGGCCCATTCCGCTTGAAGACATGTTGCCCGCGCCGTGTCAGGGCATTGTCGCCATCTCGGCGGACACCAGCCGGATCAGCGCCGAACTCGCAAACGCCTTGAGCGCCATCAACAACACATCCAGCCAGCGCGCCGCCGCCGCCGAACGCGGCTTTCTCGCCGCCCTTGACGGCTCCTGCCGCACCCCGATTGCCGCGCATATGTTTGTCGAAGACGGCATGGTGCGCTTTGTCGGCGAGGTCACTCATCCTTCAGGCACAGCCGTTTGGGAAAAGACGGTCTACGCCTCCGTCCAGTCCGACCTCGAAGAGCTGGCCGCGATTGGCCGCACCGCCGCCGAAAGCCTGCTCGAAGAAGCGGGCGCAGCTTTCCCGCAGATTGCGCCAGCACCCGGCCCCGAATGACAAGGGTGATCATCACCCGCGCCGAACCGGGCCAGTCCCAGACGGCAAGCCATGTCAAAGCCCTTGGCCTGACCCCGATCAGCGCGCCCATGCTGCATCTCGAGCCTTGCGATGTGCCAATGCCGCCGCTTGAAGACTATGGTGCGCTCTTGCTGACGAGCGCCAATTCCGTCCGGTTTTTCTCGGGCCGCACCCTCGGCACGGTCCGCGATTTGAACCTCACCGCCTATTGCGTCGGTCCGGCCACGCTGGAGGCCGCCCGCAAAGCAGGGCTCTCCGATTGCCAACACGCTGACGGCAATGCCGAAGATCTCGCCGCGCTGGTGACGGCCCATCGCACGCCCCTACAAGGCAAATTGCTCCACATCGCCAATGCCGCCGCCGCCGGTGATCTCGCCGAAACGCTGCGAAAGAGCGGCTTTCAAGTCGATTTCCTCCCGCTTTACGCCGCCCGCCCCGAAACCACACCGCACCCGGAGGTCACAGCCTGCCTCGCCGCCGCTGCCCCAGCCATCGTCCTCATCCACTCAGCCAAAGCCGCCGAAGCCTTCGCCGCGCTCTACACCCTCCCACCTGAAAACCGGCATGGCCTCGTCGCCGTCTCCGAGAAAGCCGCCCGTCCTCTGGCACAGGCAGGCTTCGCAAAAACCACCATCGCCACCCGCCCGAACGAAACCGCCCTCATGGCCTGTCTTTCTTCCGCGCAAACAAGGCTTTGATTACCCTCTTGTGTTTCTATATGCTCAAACAGCGCTGGCGAGTTTGGCGACCAGACGTATAGAAAGACGATAAATATGACCGACATGGATGATCCTTCCGAGCCGACCGATCCAATTGATGCCCAGTTCGAACCGGCCCCGCCCAGCGCCGACCATGTCGTCCCGCCCGAAAA
>CALLCD010000016.1 GCA_938049795.1 uncultured Hyphomonadaceae bacterium
TCCCGTTTTTTCCGTGGGTTTTCAATGTCGCTGATAGCTGCATTACTGTTGGTGCGATCTTGCTATTGCTCGATCAGTTTATATTCTCACGCGAATGAGTTAGACTGGCGTTTGAAAACAGGGGTGGGCGGCGGCGCGCACATAATCTTTAAGGATAATATCATGACGAAGACAGTTCTTTTGGCCCTCGCTCTTGGCGGCGCTCTGGCCACAACTGCATGCAGTTCCAATGGTGAATCCAGCGCGCCGAACGAGTTCCGCATCATCAAGAAAGCACCGCTGACCGTGCCGCCCGAGTACAGCCTCCGCCCGCCGGAGATCGGCACAACCCGTCCCGCCGAACTGTCCGCCGAGCGCGCCGAGCGGGCTTTCACATTCGGCCAGCAGGTCGGCGCAAATGCCAGCCTTGCCGAGCAAGTCCTTGTCGCCAAAGCCGGTGCTATCTCGGTCAGCCCGATCATTCGCGAATCCATCGATTATGAGGAAGCGGGAATCTTGCGCAAAAGCGCCACGATTGGCGATGCGGTCACTGGCTGGAGCGGCAGCGAAGAAGAGCGCGAGACCGCCTCCACAGACAGCGCAACCGGCGGCGCAGAGGTCACCATTGAGCGCTCGAACGGCAAGCGTATCAAACTGCCTGGCACTTAAGCCAACGCCAAATTAAGCCTGCTCATATATCCGGCGCGCATTAGGGGGCTCGCCACTTTGCCCCTATAATAAGCCCATGCCCGATTCTCTGTCGCCTCCGCAAAACCGCCCCCTGATCCAGCGCCTTCCGGCCGATGCGATCAACCGGATTGCTGCGGGCGAAGTGATCGAACGCCCTGCCGCCGCCGTCAAGGAACTTGTCGAAAATGCGCTTGATGCGGGCGCGACGCAAATCGACATCGAGATCGAGGCGGGCGGGCTGACCCGTCTGGCCATCACCGACAATGGCTGCGGCATGACCCCGGCTGATGTCCTGATCGCGCTTGAGCGCCACGCCACTTCCAAGCTTAGCGCGGACGAGACGGGCTATGTCGACCTGCTCAACATTCACACAATGGGCTTTCGCGGCGAGGCTCTGCCCTCCATAGGCTCCGTCTCGCGGATGCGGATCACCTCGCGCGCTGCGGGTGAAGACGCTTGCGAGGTGATGATTTCCGCCGGAGAGATTGAAGGTCCGAAGCCCGCCGCATGGACGGGGCGGGGGGCGAACGGCACGCGCATCGAGGTCGCCGATCTGTTCTATGCCACGCCCGCACGGCTCAAATTCATGAAGTCCGAACGGGCCGAGACGATGGCCGTCACCGATGCTTGCCGCCGCTTGGCCATGTC
This sequence comes from uncultured Hyphomonadaceae bacterium, assembly GCA_938049795.1. Lineage (GTDB taxonomy): Bacteria > Pseudomonadota > Alphaproteobacteria > Caulobacterales > Hyphomonadaceae > CALLCD01. Next base: position 1,318 of record CALLCD010000016.1, read on the forward strand.
GCGCGCCGATGTCGGCTTTTCGCTCTTGAGCAATGGCCGCTCCGTGTTCCGCTACAGCGCTGAAACCGGCAGCGCGCAGGCGCGCCAGCTCGCCCGGCTTGGCGCGATTATGGGCCGTGACTTCCGCGACAATGCCGTCCCCATCGAAGCGGAGCGTGAGGGCGTGACGATTTCAGGCTTTGCCGGTCTGCCCACGCTCAGCCGGGGCAATGCCCAGAAACAATTCCTGTTCGTTAATGGCCGCCCGGTCAAAGACCGTTTGCTCAATGGCGTCATCCGCGCCGCCTATGCCGACTTCCTCGCCCGCGACCGCCATCCGCTTGCCGCGCTGTTTGTCGCGCTTGACCCTGAATATGTCGATGTGAACGTGCATCCGGCCAAGACCGAAGTGCGCTTTCGCGATGCGAACAATGTGCGCGGGCTGTTGATCGGGGCTTTGCGGCATGCGCTTGCGGCCGCCGGACACCGCGCCTCGACCACGGTGGCCGGCTATGCGCTCGGTAAAGTGCAGGCCGAGCCCGTGCCCGATCCTGTTAGCGGCGGCCTCTGGGATCGGCCCGCGCCCAGCCCTCAAATAGGCGCTGCCCCTTCCGTCTCGCCCGCTTTCCTGCAAGGCGATTACACTTCGCGCGGGTCCATGGGCGTGAGGACCAGCGCTGGGTTTGCCGAACGTGCCGCTCAGTCTTACGAGCACCACCCCGACGCCGCCCCAAGCGCCCGCACCGAACCAGATACCTCCGCGACCCAGACCCCCGATTTCCCCCTTGGCGTCGCCCGCGCGCAGCTTCACGAAACCTATGTCATCGCCCAGACCGCCGACGGCATTGTCATCGTCGATCAACACGCCGCCCATGAACGCCTCGTCTATGAAGGCATGAAACACCAGATGGCAGGCGAGGGGGTCCGCCGTCAGGCTTTGCTCATCCCCGACATTATCGAACTGACCGAAGACGAAGCCGCCCGCGTCCTCGCTCGCGCCGATGAATTGCTCCCGCTTGGGCTCGAGATCGAACCCTTCGGCGCAGGCGCCATTTGCGTCCGCGCCACACCGGCCCTGTTCGGCGAAATGGATGTCAAAGGCCTGATCCAGGACTTGGCCGATGATTTTGCCGAATATGAAGAAGGCCTCGTCCTCAAGGAACGCTTCGAAGAGGTGATGGGCAATATGGCCTGCCGCGGCTCCGTGCGTGCCGGTCGGCGTCTCAATGCTGAAGAAATGAACGCCCTCCTACGCCAAATGGAAGCCACCCCGCATTCGGGCCAATGCAATCACGGCCGTCCGACTTATGTGGAACTCAAGCTTGCCGACATAGAGCGCTTGTTCGGGCGACGGTGAGAGGGGGGCAAAACATGGGTCCACGGTCACAAGGACCGGACATGCCGCCATAGATCCCAGCGTACGCTGGGAAAACGGTCTCTGTTGCAAACCAAATCTCGAAACGCTTCCCGTCTCCCCAACGCACGTTGGGGTCCATGGCCACTTGTCCCCTGTTCCCCGCTAAAGCGATGGAACGTCGCTTGACACCCGTGGGGCGGGCTCATGGCTGTCTCTCGCCACAAGAAACGGAGGTTCACGAAATCCCCCGAGTTCGCAAGGACGCATGACTCAGGCCCAAAAAAACCTACCTCCACCCAAGCACAATTTTCCCGTATGCCCTGCGAAGGCAGGGCTGGCTTGGCGCGGTTGCAAATAGGAAAACCACTCCGACTGAGGGAACCTTGTACTCTCAGTTGCTCTTGCCTATGGTTGTCGCCTCTGTTGTAATTTTGGCTGGCGGATCATGACACCTGAAAAATTTGCTAAAGTATTTTTTATGGAGAAACAGCAACTTGTTTCGGACTTTTGCTCGTCGCCACAGGTAACGCTTGTTTCTAAGCTAATAGATGAAATGAAATTGAATGAGGTACAAAGCGCACAGATAGAAGAGGTGATTGATGCCGTTCTGACCGATGCGTTCTACACGATATTGCTTGGATTGGATGGCAGTGCGTCGATTGGAGGTATTCAGCAGGAATACAAGATATACGATGAAGCGGGAAAGAGGATAGGCGAATGTGGCGATATTACAGCTGCCGCTTTCGAGTACTTCCACGAAAAACCACAAGCCTCGCATTCACCCTAATATCTTCCCTGACCAGAAGGGTACCAAAACTATGTTCTTGGACGCGTCATTGCACGGCTTGGCCGTGCAATCCATCTCGTTTGGTTGCACTGGGTGATGGATTCCCTGGCCACGCTAGAGGATGATGCGGACCGGGAAAGCTGAGCCTCCACAAAAGCCCTACCCCCAAGCCAGCACAATTTTCCCCGTATGTCCGCCCTTGGTCATCATGGCGTGGGCGGCGTCTGCCTCGGCGGCTGGGAACACCGTGTCGAGCACTGGCTTGATCTCGCCCGCTTTGACGGCGCTCCAGAAGCCCGTTTCAACGCCTGTCCGTATACGTGCTTTCTCGGACGCTTCCCGCGCGCGCAGTGTCGTGCCCGTCAGGACCAAGCGTTTGAGCATGAGCGGCAGTAAGTTCAACTCCACTTTCGGCCCGTTCATATAGGCGATGTTGACAATCCGGCCATTGATCTTGGCGACCGAGATATTCTTCTGAACATAGTCCGCACCCACCATATCTAAAATGACATCCGCCCCGCCCGCCGCCGTGACAATCGCTTCGAAATCCTCATCGCGGTAATTGATCGCCCGCGTGCCGCCGAGCGCCATAATTGTCGCG
>CALLCD010000017.1 GCA_938049795.1 uncultured Hyphomonadaceae bacterium
CATCGCCATTTGAGAGAATGGCAGTCTTATCGGTGTGATGTTCGCGCCGTTCGAGCTTATCTCGCCAGCGCTCCGGCGCGTGGCGGGGCTTGGTGTGGGTGTCAGACTGTGAGTGAAAGTGTTCTCCCTCGGAGCGTTTCATTCCTCGTTCAAATTGAGGAACGCCACCCCGCTCTCCCCCAGCGGCACGGTCGCAAACGGCCCCCCATGACAGCTATTCGCTTTATCGCGCGGATCGAGCGGTCCGGCCTCCGCATAGATCGCCTTCGCAAACTGCTCGGCATTGTCCTTCGGCTTATAGCCCAGATGGCTCGCGCCGGAGTTATCCACAGGCGCGCGGTCATTGTTCGAGACGCCATAGATCACCGAAAACCCCGTCACCGGCGTCGAGATCGCCCGCTCGACCAGATGCACAAGATCACCTTCGGACAGCCATGAGCCAACCGCGCGCGGATTGGTCACTTGCGCACACGACAAAATACGCAGACACACCGCCTCCACCCCACGCTTGTCCCAGTAAAGCCGCGCCAGATCTTCGGCAAAGCACTTGGCGAGGCCATAAAATGTGTCCGGCCTGTGCGGCGCGTCGATGCCGATAAACTCGCCCTTATCGTGCATTCCGACGACATGGATCGAGCTGGCATAGACCACCCGCCGCACCCCGTGCCGGAAAGCCGCTTCCCAGACATTGTAAGCGCCGACAATATTCGGCCCCAAAATCTCGTCAAACGGCGCTTCATCGGCCACAGCGCCAAAATGGACAATCATGTCCGCGTCTTTGGTGACGGCGAGTATGTCGTCAAGGCTCGCAAGATCGGCCCTCACATAGACCTCGTTAGGCAACAGGGTACCGATGTCGTCATGCAAATCAGTGGACACCAAAGTCTCGGCCAGCCCCGCAAGAGAGCTCCGCAAATAGCCGCCAAGCCGTCCGCCCGCGCCCGTCAGAACAATCCGTTTCATTCCGCCTCTCCCCTTTTTGCCGCCGCCAGCACAGCTTCAATCTCGGCGCGCGCCAAGCCATACGTCTCACGCGCAACTTCGGCCGAAATATAGCCGCGCCGCAAATCCTCTTTCACATCTTCGGAAGCCCGCTCGGAGGCCAGCCCATATCCAGCGCCCCCCGGAAACGCCAATTCGACGCGCTGCCCGTGGGCAACGAACTGCTTGCCCTTGCCGCGAAATTTTGTGCCATCGTCAAGCTTCAAGACCGTCGGCGCGCCATCTTCGCCGCCTTGCCGCCCACGCGCGGGAAAGTTCACCCGATCAAACATCGCCGAGAAATCCGCCTCATGGCCCTCCGCCGCGCCCACGTCCATATATTGCCCGAGCCCGCCGCGATACTGGCCCGCTCCGCCGCTGTCTGGCCGCAGCTCCTTGCGCCAGATGATCACCGGCCCTGCATGTTCGGTTGCTTCCACCGGCATCGTCATTACGCCGGAGGGAAACGCCGTTGCGTTCATCCCGTCGAGCGTCGGCCGCGCGCCCGCCCCGCCTGAATTGAAGGTGAGCACTTCGGCACGCCGCGCGGTTTCCGGCGCTGTTTCATCGCGCCTCGGCCTGAGCGAGACCTGGAAATTACACAGCGTTCCCGCCCCCTCCGCTGGCACCGTTGCGGGCAGCAATTTGTCGAGCGCATCGTAAACCGTGTCGGGCAACATGTGCCCAATAATATGCCGCAGCGTGACCGGCGCAGGGTGGACCGCATTGACAATCGTCCCCTCTGGCGCAGAAATCTCGAACGGGGCGAGCGAGGCCGCATTGTTCGGGATGTCCGGCGCGATGGCGCATTTGAGCGCATAACAGGCATAGGCCTGCGTGTAGACCATCGGCACATTGATGCCCTTATTGTCGACCCGCGAACTGCCCGCAAAATCGCACAGGACTTTGTCCTCGGTAATCTCGACACGGACTTTCAGCGTGATCGGATCATGATACCCGTCCACCACCATTTCGCCATCCGCTACGCCATGATCGAGCGCATTGATCCGCTCCAGCGTCGCCGCGCGCGAATTATCAAGGATAAAGCCTGCAATGCCCTCAAGGTCAGCCAGCCCAAACTCGGCCATCATCTCCATCAAACGCCGATGTCCGACCTCGTTACACGTCGCCAGCGCATAAATATCACCGACCACCTGATCAGGCTCGCGCACATTCGCGCGCACCATCGCCATCAGCGTCTCGTTGACCGTCCCCTCACTGACCATTTTCATGATCGGAATGTAAAGCCCTTCCTCATAGACAGAGCTCGCATCCGCCCCAAAGCCCAGCCCGCCAATGTCCACCACATGCGCCGTACACGCAAAGAAGCCAACCAGCACGCCGTCATAAAAGGCGGGCGTGACTACGGTGATGTCGTGCAAGTGCCCCGTCCCCTGCCACGGATCATTGGTGATGTAGACATCGCCCTCGGCCATATCCTCATAGCCGATCTTGCGAATGAAATGCCCCACCGCCGCCGCCATCGCGTTGACGTGTCCCGGCGTGCCGGTCACCGCTTGGGCCAGCATATTGCCGGTCTGGTCGTAAATGCCCGCAGACAAATCCCCCGCCTCGCGCACCGAGGTCGAGAACGCCGTGCGGATCAGCGCCTGAGCCTGCTCCTCGACGACCGAAATCATCCGGTTCCACATGATCTGATAAGCCACCGATGTGTCAGCCATCACTTTGGTCCTTTCTGGAGGTCAAACCGGATGTCGATACAGCCATCAGCCTGCGCAATCGCCCGCGCGCTTT
>CALLCD010000018.1 GCA_938049795.1 uncultured Hyphomonadaceae bacterium
GGCCACATCCATCGGCGTTGCACCGGCCTCATACTCGCGCACGGAGCCATCGGGAAGCGTTACCTGTATCATCGTCGGTCTCTATTCTTTATGATCGTGAGAACAGGACTTAACGTGCTTTCGCCAGCGCGCAAGTTTCCACGGCGCAAAAAGCGGCGCATCGGGTTTTAACTCCGGCACCGGATCATAGCCCGACGAGCCGCCCGGCCGACACCTGGACAGCCGCCCAAGCGTCATCCAGCCCCCCGCCCACCAGCCATGACGCGAGGCCGCCTCGGCGCCAAACTCCGAACAGGTCGGCAAATGGCGACAGCGCACTCCGAACGCATAGAACACGACCGAAAACGTCGCTTTGTAGGCGCGCAACAAGGCATAAGCGATGGGTTTGTAAGGCGGTTTGGTCACAGCTTGGCCTGACATATTTTGAGATTTTACAGCCTGTTTGTCCGGTCGACCTGCCAAAAAGTCAATCAGGTCTGCGCCTCTACAAGGCAAACTGCATAAAACGGGCGCGTTCCGCAGTCTCATCTGCTATTTATAAGTGATGATAATTTTACAATTCCTGTAATTCATGTCAGCAGACATAAAACCTTCAAACAAGAGCAATGAGGGAAACTATGGACGGCACTTTCACGGGGACACATACCGCCCCCCCGATGACCAAACCAGACACGGTGCTCACCACTGTGTGCGATATGCTTGCACCGTTCAATCGCAGCCAGGTCACGCTGACACGCGACACAAAGATTGCGGATGAGTTGGAAGTCGATTCCGTCGCCATCTTCGACATCATTATGGATGTGGAAGACCGCTATGATGTGACCTTTCCGATGGAAGCGATCAGCGAGATTGAAACCATTGGGCAATTGTCCGACATGATCGAAACGCTGCGTCGCGGTTAGGGCGCCTATGCGCGGCTAGTCGAGGCTGCGCGCCACTCCATTGCGACGCGGATCTGCGCCGCCTTCGAGGCCATCTTCGCGCACCACAATCACATGTAGCCCTGAATTTTCGCCACGCCGCTCGCGGACCGTGTAGCCGAGCGCCTTGAGCGTATCGGCCTGCGCCTGTCCGTTTTCGCGGTCCACTTCGACGCCAACGCTTTGCCCGCGCGCGATAATGTTCGGCGCATCAATCGCGTCCTGCGCGCTCTCGCCGCCCTCAAGCACGCCGACAAGCGTCTTGGCGACATAGGCGATGATGGAATTGCCGCCGGGTGAACCTGTCACCATGAACAAGTCATCATCGGCGTCAAACACCAGCGTTGGCGACATGGACGAACGCGGACGTTTGCCGGCCGCAGGCGCATTGGCCACCGGCACGCCATTGATCTCGGGCTGGCGAGCAAAATCGGTCAGCTCATTATTGAGCAAAAAGCCCGACGCCCAGATCGAAGAACCGAACGCGGCTTCGACTGTGGCGGTCATCGAGACGGCATTGCCGTTCTGGTCGATGATCGAGATATGCGTGGTGCCGGGCGCGTCTTCGGTCGTGTCGCGGCCCCACATATCAATCATGGGCGAGCGGCCGAGCACTTCGCCAGGGTCGCCAGGGCGCGGCGTTGCGCCCGCTGGCCCGCCCTGCCCTGCGCGCGCATCAAGATAGCGCGGATTGATCAAATCATCGGACGGCACCTGCACATGATCGGCATCAGCGACATAATGATCCCGATCCGCATAGGCGAGCCGCTGGGCCTCGACAAAAGCGACGAGCCGGTCATCCGCGTCAGGACTGTCAGGCAAGAGCCGGTCGTAAAGCCCCATAATCATGTTTTGCGCAACACCGCCCGAACTAGGCGGCGGAGCCGAACAAATGCGATAGGCGCGGAATTTGCCACACAAAGGCGCGCGGACAACGGGCTTGTAACCGGCCAGATCTTCGAGCGTCATCGTGCCATCGCTCGCCTGCACCGCATCCACCATCGACTGCGCAATCGCGCCGGAATAAAAGCCTGCAGGCCCTTCGGCGGCGATGGTGCGAAGTGTGGCCGCATAGTCTGGATTGTCGCGCACATCATTTTCCTGCAAAGGCGTGCCTTGCGGGTAGAAATAGTCCGAAGACCCCGGGTTTTCGTCAAGCTTGACCGCGCTGCGAAGCCGGTCACTATTGAGCAGCCCCGCCAAGCGTGGACCGACGGTGAAGCCATCTTCGGCGAGCGCAATGCCGCTGTCGAACAGGCGGCTCCACGGCGCAGTGCCGAACGCATCATGAGCGGTTTTATAGAGCGCAATCTGGCCGGGCACCCCGACCGCGCGCCCTGACTGCCAGCTTTCAATAAAGCCCATCACTTCGCCATCTTTGACGAAGAGGTTTGCGTCGATGGCGGCGGGTGCCGTCTCGCGGCCATCAAACACGGTGGTTGTGCCCGAAGCGCGATCATAGACGAGCATAAACGCGCCCCCGCCAAGCCCCGAGCTTTGCGGCTCGACGAGCCCGAGCACGGCATGAACGGCAATCGCGGCATCGACCGCATGTCCGCCCTCGCGCAGGATTTTCAGCCCCGCCTCAACCGCGCGCGGATCGGCAGCAGCGACCACCGCGCCCTTGTCCCAGCCGACTTGCTCGACCGGCACGACATCGTCAGCAGACCCGGTCACCACGGGCGGTGGCGCATCCGACGAACACGCGGCCAGCCCCAGGCCCAGACCGAACCAGATTGCGCAAAAAAGAGATCGTTTCATATACTGCCCGCCATCATATTCAGAAGAGACTTCCCTACCCCAAGAGGTTTCATACCCAAAACCCTAGCGCAAGTCGAAGGGCTCTGACAGGGGCGCAAACATGTGCAAATCGAAGCA
>CALLCD010000019.1 GCA_938049795.1 uncultured Hyphomonadaceae bacterium
CTATGGCGACTATTTGCGCTGCGGGGCGATGGCGGCGAACTCGCCGGTAATCGCGCAACTCCACGCCCATGCCGCGCGCGGGGGCTATGTGCTGGGCGTGTGTAATGGCTTCCAGATCCTGACCGAGACGGGGCTCTTGCCCGGCGCGCTTGTCAGGAATGCGTCGCTAAATTTTGTCTGTAAACCGCAAACGCTGAAAGTCGAAAGCGCGAACACGGCGTTCACATCGGCTTATGCCGGGCAAGACACAGTGACCATCCCGATCGCTCATCATGATGGCAATTATCTCGCCGACGAGATGACCCTGGACACGCTCGAAGGCGATGGCCGCGTGGCGTTTCGTTATGCGGATAATCCAAACGGCTCGGCGCGGGATATTGCGGGCGTGCTGTCGGAGAATGGCCGCGTGCTTGGCATGATGCCCCATCCCGAACGCGCCATTGGCGGCCACGAAGGCGGCACGGACGGGCTCGGCGTGTTCGAGAGTTTGGTGGGGGCGGTTTGAATAAGCTACGAATCCCCCACAAATCTAGTTGCAATGATTTCCAAACCCAGATATTCTTGTTTTGTTCCAAGGAGAATTAAGATGCCTAACTCAAAGAATTATTGGACGACTAAGCGTGACTCTGGTTGGGCAGTAAAAAAGGAAGGAAGCGGGCGAGCGTCTTCTACTCACTCGACTCAAGCCGAGGCATGGAAAGAAGCTCGGCGTTTGGCGCGAGGCACCGAAGGAGAGGCCTTCTTACAAGGCCAAGACGGTAAGATACGCGCCCGAAATACTTATGGTCATGACCCGCGCAAGGTAAAGGGCTAATCTTCAAAAGTGCCGCAGAGAAAAACCCCGTTAGCGATTATTTACGACTTTGATGGAACTCTCGCTGCTGGGAACATGCAAGATCGTGATTTCATTCCAGCGATCGGTATGACCACCTCAGACTTTTGGGACGAAGTTAAACGCCGAGCTAAGCACTCACGCGGCGACGAAATTCTAATGTATATGGGGTTGATGTTAGAAAAAGCTGACGCTGCCGGATTATCCGTAAAGTCAGATAACTTCAGAGAATTTGGAGAGGCGTTAGAACTTTTCCAGGGAGTAACCAACTACCGTCCTAACGATACCACAAGTTGGTTTGAAGGAATTGATAGTTACTGTAAAGAATCGGCAATTAGCGTAGATCACTATATATTGTCATCTGGTATTGCCGAGATGGTTGAAGGTACATCAATCGCAAAGCACTTCACCAAGATATATGCATCACGGTTTTACTATGATCAGTATGGCAAGGCAGTTTGGCCTGCGTTGGGTATCAATTACACCAACAAGACACAGTTCCTTTTTCGAATAAACAAAGGGTCGCTAGATGAACATGATCATTCGGTGATCAACCAATATACTCCGTTGAATGACAGACCCGTTCCATTTTCGAATATGATCTATATTGGAGATGGAGAAACTGACATACCGTGCTTTAGAACTGTCAAAAGCCTCGGTGGTTTTTCTGTAGCTGTATACCGTCCAAATACCGCAAAAGCACGCATAGGACCTGACAAGCTCCTTGAAGACGGTCGTGTGCAGTTTGTTGCTCCGGCAGATTATAGAGAGGGAAAAAGGTTAGACAAAATCATAAAGGGCATAATCGACAAGTTGCAAATTGATGCTGATTTGAATCGCCTAAAATCATGATATCGGCTTTCTTGCTTAGATGACCATAACCCACCTCTATCGCTATCCCGTCAAAGGCCTCTCAGGCGAGCCGCTGGACGCGCTCGACTTGATCGCGGGCGAAGGGATTGAGGGGGACCGCGCGTTTGCGATTGCGCGGGGGGCGGATGTGTTTGATGAGGGCGCGCCGGAAGCCAAATCGAAGTTCAACTTTCTGATGCTGGCCAAGAATGAAGCTCTGGCGGCGCTGAAGACACGCTATGATGCGGACACGGGGATGCTAACGATTGCGCGCGCGGGTGGCCCTGACATTTCGGCATCCTTGCACACCGAAAGCGGACGCGCAGAGCTTGAAGCGTTTTTCGAAACCTATCTCGGCAAGGACGGGGTCGCCCCGCAGATTGTCTCGGCCGAGGGGCACAAGTTTACCGATATTTCAGTCGTCTCGCCGGAGAAGATGCGGGCCGTTTCGCTGATCAATCTGGCGTCGGTGCGGGCGCTTTCAGAGGCGATGGGGCGAGAGATTGATCCGCGCCGGTTTCGGGCCAATATCTATTTTGATGGCGTGCCGGCCTGGGACGAACTCAACTGGACCGAGCGGGATTTGGCGATCGGGACGGCGCGCGCCCATTGCGTGATGCGGACCAAGCGCTGCCCGGCCACGAACGTCAATCCGGACACCGCGACCCGCGACATGAATTTGCCAGCGGAAATCCGCAAGCATTTTGGCCATTTCGATATGGGGGTCTATGCCGAAGTGCGCACGAGCGGACTTGTGACGCTTGGCGGCGAGCTGGCGCTTGTCGCTGGTTAGGCGCTAATCTACCGCGCGCCCTAACGGCCCGCCGCGCTCATACCGAGCAGAAACGCCATGACGATTGGCCCGAACGCTTTGACCCAATTGTGTATCCACTCTGCGAGCAGGCCCATCTGTCTTGTCCTTTGCTGATTGCACTTTTCAACCATCTATATGTGAGTATATACTCACTTACTAATCAAATTGCAAGTGCAAATCGCGGGGCCGCCGCCGATTCAGGCAAACCCGCAACAAAGGCTGGCGACTCAGACCGTCCCGCGCTAAACACGCGGCCATGACAGACACATCAAACATTATCGCCGCGATGACCGCCAAGCAGACCGAACAAACCGCGCTGGAGCACGGGATCAATGCCGAAGAATATGAGCGCCTCACCTCGCGCCTTGGCCGGGTGCCGAACCTTGTCGAATTGGGCATTTACAGCGTGATGTGGTCCGAGCACTGCTCCTACAAATCCTCGCGGCGGCATCTGTCGAAATTTCCGACCAAGAACGAACATGTCATTCAAGGGCCGGGCGAGAATGCGGGCGTGATCGACATTGGCGACGGGCAAGCGGCGATCTTCAAAATGGAGAGCCACAATCACCCCTCCTATATCGAGCCGTATCAGGGCGCAGCGACGGGCGTGGGCGGAATTTTGCGCGATGTGTTTACGATGGGCGCGCGGCCAATTGCGCTGGTCAATGCGCTGCGCTTTGGTGAGCCGGACCATCCCAAAACGCGCGAATTGGTGGCCGGTGTCGTGGCGGGTATTGGCGGCTATGGGAACTGTGTTGGCGTGCCGACCGTGGCGGGCGAGACGCAGTTTGATAAGGGCTATAATGGCAATATCCTCGTCAATGCGATGGCGGTAGGGCTCGCCGATCAGGATAAGATTTTCTATGCGCGCGGGGCGACGCCGGGCAATCCGATTTTTTATGTTGGCTCGAAGACCGGCCGCGACGGCATTCACGGCGCAACGATGGCGTCGGCCGAGTTCTCCGAAGGCGACGAGGAGAAGCGGCCTACCGTGCAGGTGGGTGATCCGTTCACGGAGAAACTGCTCATCGAGGCGTGTCTGGAACTGATGGCGACGGACGCGATCCAGGCGATACAGGATATGGGCGCGGCGGGGCTGACCTCTTC
>CALLCD010000020.1 GCA_938049795.1 uncultured Hyphomonadaceae bacterium
ATCCGATGCACCGGCCGCAGGCGGAACGGCGATCACGGCGGGCTCACCGGCTGATACAATCGTCCTCGTCGATGGCATTGGTCCAAAGGCCGAAGAAGCGCTCAAAGAGAAGGGCGCTGGCACTTTGTCCGGTTTCGTCGCTATGGCGGACGATGAGCGCAATGCGCTTCTCGAAGAGCTTGGTGTGGCCGACAAGGCTGCAAACGAAGACTGGCTCGGCCAGGCAAGAGACATTCTGGCCGGTGGCGAGCCGCAGGCCGAGGTAGACAAGAAGCTTCTGAAAAAGCTGCTTAAAGAACAAGAGGGCGGCGAATAATGGACGTCTCGGTAAAAACTCTCGATGGCAAGGCCGCTGGTAAGGCCGCGCTTGATGATGCAATTTTCGGCATTGCGGACATCCGCTCGGATGTGCTGCACCGGACGGTGCGCTGGCAGCTTGCCAAGCGTCAGGCGGGCACGCACAAAACTCAGTCGCGCTCGGAAGTCAGCGTCACGACGAAGAAGTTCATTCGTCAAAAGGGCTCGGGCGGGGCACGTCACGGCTCGCGCAATGCGCCGATCTTTGTCGGTGGCGGTGTCGCTCACGGCCCACGTGTTCGCTCGCATGCGCACAGCCTGCCAAAAGCCATCCGCAAAATGGCGCTCGCCCATGCTTTGTCGTCCAAGGCCAAAGACGGCGCACTGATCGTGCTCGATGACGCCAAAATGGACGCGCCAAAGACCAGCGATCTTCGCGGCAAACTGGCCGGTCTTGGCATTGAAAACGCGCTGATTATTGGCGGCGTCTCACTCGACGAGAATTTCGCCAAAGCCGCGCGCAACATTCCAAATGTCGATGTGCTTCCGGTAATTGGCCTCAACGTCTATGACGTGATGCGCCGTAAGACACTGGTTCTGACAAAAGACGCCGTAGACGGTATTTCGCAGCGCTTTGAGGGGAAACTTCAAGGCGCTTCGCCGTTTTCGAAGGACAATTTCATTGACGACATCCAGCTCGTCGATGGCGTCGGGCCAAAAACTGCCAAGGCGCTTCGTGCGGTCGGGGCGGGGACGCTGACTGGCTATGTCGCTCTGTCTGATGCAGATCGCGACGCCGTGCTCGAAAAAGTCAAAAAGGCTGACAAGGCCAAAACGGAAGACTGGCTCGGCCAGTGTAAGGAAATGATCGCCGGTGAGCCTCCGCGCTCCAAGGTCGATAAAGACTACGCTGCGCGTTTGCTCGCCAAGCGTGCCAAGGAGGCGAAATAAGCCATGGCTGAGATAAAGAACCATTATTACGACACCGTGCTCGCGCCGCACATTACGGAGAAATCCACGCTGGTCGCCGAGGATGGCAAGTATATTTTCAAAGTTGCGATTGATGCCGACAAGGCGACAATCAAGGAAGCTGTCGAGGCCCTGTTCAAAGTGAAGGTCACGAAAGTCAACACGATCAGGGTCAAAGGCAAGACCAAGCGGTTCCGCGGAACACTCGGCCGTCGTCCTGATTTCAAGAAGGCGATTGTGACGCTTGATGGCAATACGGCCATCGACATCACAACTGGTCTATAGGAGCGACGCAGATGGCATTGAAGACATTTAATCCCACGTCCCCCGGTCGCCGCCAGCTTGTGCTTGTGGACCGTTCGGACCTGCACAAAGGGCGTCCGGTCAAGAAGCTGACCGAAGGCCTGACCAAATCCGGTGGCCGCAACAATCGTGGCCGCATCACCGCGCGTCGCATTGGTGGCGGCGCCAAGAAGCTCTATCGCAAAGTCGATTTCAAGCGGAACAAGTTTGATGTTGAGGCCACGGTTGAGCGTCTCGAATATGATCCGAACCGCACCGCCTTCATCGCGCTGATCCGCTACACTGATGGCGAGCAGGCCTATATCATCGCGCCCCAGCGCATCGGCGTTGGCGACAAGGTGATCTCGTCGAAAACGGCTGACATCAAGCCGGGTAACACTTTGCCGCTCAAGAACATTCCTGTCGGCACGATCATTCACAATATCGAGCTCAAGCCTGAAAAGGGCGCCCAGATGATCCGTTCGGCTGGCTCTTATGCCCAGCTTGTCGGTCGCGATGGCGGTTATGCCCAGATCAAACTGTCCTCGGGCGAGCTTCGCATGGTGCTTGATCGGTGTCTCGCCACCGTCGGTGCCGTGTCCAATCCGGACAATATGAACCAGGTCATGTCAAAAGCTGGCCGGAACCGCTGGAAGGGCAAGCGCCCCTCCGTTCGCGGTGTGGTCATGAACCCGGTCGATCACCCGCACGGTGGTGGCGAGGGCAAGTCCTCCGGTGGTCGTCACCCGGTGACACCATGGGGTAAGAAAACGCGCGGGCCGAAAACCCGTAAAAACAAGTCGACGGATCGTCTGATCATCCGTCGTCGTAACGCTAAGCGATAGGGGAGCCACAAGATGCCACGCTCCACATGGAAAGGGCCGTTTGTAGACGGCTACCTCTTGAAGAAAGCCGCTGCGGCCAAGGACTCGACCAAGCGCGAAGTGATCAAGACCTGGTCACGCCGCTCGACGATCCTGCCGCAATTTGTTGGCCTGAATTTCCAGGTCCACAATGGCAACAAGTTCATTCCGGTAACGATTTCCGAGGAAATGGTCGGCCACAAGCTCGGTGAGTTTGCGCCAACCCGTTCCTATTACGGACACGGTGCCGACAAGAAGGCGCGGAGGAAGTAGAGATGGGTAAGCCTAAGTCCCCTCCAAAGCAGGCCGCAAATGAAGCGCGCGCCGTCTTGCGCATGCTCCGCATCAGCCCGCAAAAGCTGAACCTGCTCGCCCAGCAAATCCGTGGTCTGACGGTCGAGAAAGCGCTCAACGAGCTGCAATTCTCTCCCAAGCGTCACGCCGCTGACGTTCGCAAGGCCCTGCAAAGCGCCATTGCCAACGCCGAGAACAATCACGGGCTCGACATTGACAGCCTCATCGTCACGCAAGCGCATGTCGGCAAGAACCTCGTCATGAAGCGTATCCGCGCCCGTGCCCGTGGCCGTGCCGCGCGCATTCACAAGCCGTTTTCGCAGCTCACCATTGTGCTGACCGATACGTCCGCAACCGTTGAGGAGGCCGCATAATGGGTCAGAAGGTAAATCCAATCGGGCTTCGCCTCGGCATCAACCGCACATGGGACAGCCGCTGGTATGCAGACAGTGCCGACTATGGCCGGCTGCTGCACGAAGACCTCGCCATCGAGAAATATATCCGCGAGAAGCTGAAGCAAGCTGGCATCTCCCGCATCATTATCGAACGTCCGCACAAAAAGTGCCGCATCACCATTCACACGGCGCGTCCGGGTCTGGTCATCGGTAAGAAGGGCGCTGACATCGAAGCGCTGCGCAAGGATTTGTCCAAGCGCGTCAGCGATGAAATCTTCGTCAACCTCGTCGAAGTGCGCAAGCCGGAAATCGACGCGACCCTCGTTGCCGAAGACATTGCCCGCCAGCTCGAGCGTCGGGCCTCGTTCCGCCGCGCCATGAAGCGCTCGCTCCAGTCGGCCACCCGTCTGGGCGCGCTCGGTGTCCGCATCATGGTCGCAGGCCGTCTTGGCGGCGCAGAGATCGCGCGGACCGAGCAATATGCCGAAGGCTCCGTGCCATTGCACACGCTGCGCGCCGACATCGACTATGGCACAGCCGAAGCGCTGACCACTTACGGCATTATCGGCATCAAGGTCTGGGTCTACAAAGGCGAGATCATGGAGCACGATCCGATGGCACAGGACAAGAAGCTGGAATCTTCCGGCCAGTCCCGTGCCCGCTCAACCAATCAGCGCGACCAGCAGGGTGCTGGCGCCAGAAATGCGGGAGCCTAGGTAAATGCTTCAGCCAAAACGTACAAAATTCCGCAAAGCCTTCAAAGGCAAGATCAAAGGCAAGGCGAAGGGCGGCTTCACGCTCACCTTCGGCACCTATGGTCTCAAAGCGCTTGAGCCCGAACGCGTCACCGCGCGCCAGATCGAGGCGACACGCCGGGCGATCACGCGCTTCATGAAGCGTCAGGGTAAAGTCTGGATTCGCGTCTTTCCGGATGTGCCGGTCTCTGCCAAGCCGATTGAAGTTCGGATGGGTAAGGGTAAAGGCTCGACCGACCGCTGGGTCGCGCGCGTCAAGCCCGGCCGCATCCTGTTCGAGATTGACGGTGTGTCCGAAGAGGTGGCCCGCGAAGCGCTACGCCTCGGCGCGGCCAAGCTGCCGATCAAGTGCAAAGTCGTCAAGCGGATGGAAGGGGTCTAACTCATGGCAAAAGCGATCAAAGCCGCTGATGTGCGGACCAAATCAGTCGATCAGCTCAAGGAAGATCTTTCCCAGCTGAAAAAGGAACAATTCAACCTGCGCTTCCAGCAAGCCACGAACCAGCTGGAAAAAACCAGCCGCGTCCGTGAAGTGCGCCGAAGCATCGCCCGGATCCGCACGGTTCTGCGCGAGAAAGCCAGCGAAGGCTAGGAGAGACAATATGCCAAAGCGTATTATGGAAGGTGTGGTGGTCTCCACCAAGCAGGATAAGACAGTGGTTGTGCGCGTCTCGCGGACATTCCTGCACCCGCTTCTGAAGAAAATTGTGCGTCGTACCAAAAAGTATCACGCCCATGATGAGGGCAATGTGGCTCAGATGG
The DNA here is from genome assembly GCA_938049795.1 of uncultured Hyphomonadaceae bacterium. Taxonomy (GTDB): domain Bacteria; phylum Pseudomonadota; class Alphaproteobacteria; order Caulobacterales; family Hyphomonadaceae; genus CALLCD01. The sequence continues at coordinate 4,618 of CALLCD010000020.1, forward strand.
GCAAGACGGTCTCGATCGTCGAATGTGCCCCGCGCTCAAAGCTCAAGCGTTGGGAACTGATGACCAGCACCACGTCGACGGAGGCTGACACATGATCCAGATGCAGTCCAATCTCCGTGTGGCCGACAATTCAGGCGCGCGCCGGGTCCAGTGCATCAAAGTGCTGGGCGGGGCAGGGCGTCGGTACGCCTCTGTCGGAGATGTTATCGTGGTCTCGATCAAGGAAGCCATTCCGACGGGACGCGTCAAAAAAGGTGATGTGCGCCGCGCGGTCGTTGTGCGCGTGGCCAAGGACGTCAACCGCCCAGACGGGTCAACCATCCGGTTCGACACCAATGCGGCCGTCCTGATCAACAACAATAATGAGCCGATCGGCACACGGATCTTCGGACCAGTTCCCCGCGAACTGCGCGGCAAGAACCATATGAAGATCATCTCGCTCGCTCCGGAGGTGCTGTAATCATGGCTGCCAAAGTGAAAACAGGTGATCGCGTCATCGTGCTGACCGGTCGCGACAAAGGCAAAACCGGCCAGGTGCTGCGCGTTGTCACCGAGACCGGCCGCGTGGTCGTCCAGGGTGTGAACGTGGTCAAGCGCCACGCCAAGCCGACCCAGGCCGATCCACAAGGCGGGATCAAGACATTCGAAGCCCCCATCGCGGTGTCCAATGTCGCCCATATTGATCCGCGCGATGGCAAAGCCGTCCGTGTCGGGTTCAAAACTGATGAGCACGGGCGCAAGACCCGCTTTGCCAAGCGTTCCGGAGAGTCGATCGATGGCTAAAACAGATACATATGTCCCGCGTCTGAAGACCAAATATCACGAAGAAATTCGCGGTATGCTCAAAGAGCAGTTTTCATACTCGAACGAGATGAAAGTCCCCAAACTCGACAAGGTCGTGATCAATATGGGTGTCGGCGAAGCGGTGTCCGACAGCAAGAAGATCAAATCGGCGCTGGCCGAACTTGAGCGGATTGCCGGTCAGAAGCCTGTGCCGACCAAGGCGCGTAAATCCATTGCGGGTTTCAAACTGCGCGAAGGCATGACCATCGGGGCGAAAGTCACTTTGCGTCGTGATCAGATGTTCGAATTTCTCGACCGTCTGACCACCATCGCCCTGCCGCGCGTGAAAGACTTTCGCGGGCTGAACGGCAAAAGTTTTGATGGCGCAGGCAACTTCGCCATGGGGATCAAGGAACATATCGTCTTCCCCGAGATTAATTATGACGAAGTAGACGCAATGCGCGGTATGGACATCATTGTCTGCACCACGGCAACGACCAACGAAGAAGCGAAAGCCCTGCTCAGTGCATGCGGCTTCCCGTTTCGGAATTAAGCGCGGATAGGAACCAAGACATGGCGAAGAAAAGCGCAATTGAAAAGAACGAGAAGCGTAAGAAGCTGGTGGCAAAATATGCCGCCAAGCGGGCCGCGCTCAAAGAGATTGCAATGAACGAGGATCTGCCTCTGGAAGAGCGTTTTGCAGCGCGTCTGAAACTGGCCGAACTGCCGCGCAATTCTGCGGCAAACCGGGTTCGCAATCGGTGTGAGGTCACGGGCCGACCGCGCGGGTATTATCGCAAAATGCGCATGTCGCGGATTGCGCTGCGCGAGCTTGGGTCTTTGGGCAAAGTGCCCGGCCTTGTGAAGTCGAGCTGGTAGGGGAGTGAAAACATGAATATTTCTGATCCTGTTGGCGATATGCTCACACGTATTCGGAACGCGCAGATGCGCGGCAGCACCAAGGTGGCAACACCCTCATCGAAAATGCGCCTGCGCGTGCTCGATGTGTTGCAGACCGAAGGCTATATTCGCGGCTTTGCGGAGATCGAAAAAGACGGTCACCGCGAAATCGAGATTGAGCTGAAATATTATGATGGCGCGCCGGTCATCCAGGAGATCAAGCGGATCTCCAAGCCCGGTCGCCGTGTCTATTCATCGGTTGGTGATATCCCGCTGGTCCGTAACGGACTTGGCATTTCCATCCTCTCCACATCCAAGGGCGTGATGTCCGACAATGTGGCGCGGACGGAAAATGTCGGTGGCGAAATCATCTGCCGCGTATTCTAGGAGCGCTGAACAATGTCACGTATTGGCAAACTCCCGATCCCTGTCCCCGGCGGAACAACTGTTTCGGTCAATGGGCAGACCATCGAGGCCAAAGGCTCCAAGGGCGCCTTGTCCATGACCCTGTCCGAGCTTGTGCAACCGAGCATGAGCGATGGCGAACTGGTCATCGACCCGCGCCCGGACCTGCGCGCTGCGGCTGAGCAGAAGATGAAGGACAATGACGCCAAGGGGCGCAAGAAAATGACCTTCGCCGAAGCGCTTGACGGTCTGACCCGCACCCAGTGGGGCACCGCGCGCGCCAATGCGGCCAATATGGTCCACGGCGTCAGCGAAGGCTTCTCTAAGACGCTCGAACTTGTCGGCGTTGGGTATCGCGCCCAGATGCAAGGCAAAGACCTCAAACTGGCGCTGGGTTTCTCCCATGATGTCATTCACAAAGTGCCCGAGGGCATTACGATTACGGTGACAAAGCCGACCGAGGTGATTGTCACAGGCATCGACAAACAGGTTGTTGGTCAGGTCGCGGCCGAAATTCGCAAATACCGTCCGCCCGAGCCCTATAAGGGCAAAGGTGTGCGCTATCAGGGCGAGTTTGTCCGCCGTAAGGAAGGCAAGAAGAAGTAAGTCATGAAATCGACACGAGAAAAAATCCTTCGCCGCGCACAGCGCAACCGGACCCGGCTCAAAAAGCTGGCCAATGGCCGTCCGCGCCTGTCTGTTGCCCGCTCGCACAAGAATATCTCAGCCCAGATCATCGACGATGTGAAGGGGCTGACCCTGGCGTCCGCATCGACGCTGGAAGCTGACTTCCGCAAGAAGACGCCCAATGGCGGCGATGCTGCGGCAGCTGCTGCGATTGGCAAATTATTGGCCGAGCGGGCCACCAAGGCCGGTGTCGGGGACGTTGTCTTCGACCGTGGCGGTTATATTTTTCATGGCCGGGTGAAAGCTCTGGCAGAGGCGGCCCGCGAGGGCGGCCTGAAGTTCTAGGAGGCTGTCATGGCAGAACAACAAGGACAAGGCGGCGGTGGACGTGATGGCGGTGGCCGTGGACGTGGACGCGGCCGGGGTCGCGACAATCGCCGTGACGAAGAGCAGAGCGAATTTGTAGACAAGCTTGTCGGCATCAATCGCGTCGCCAAAACGGTCAAGGGCGGTAAGAATTTCGGCTTTGCTGCGCTCGTCGTCGTCGGTGACGGCAAAGGCCGCGCAGGCTTCGGCAAGGGCAAGGCCCGCGAAGTGCCCGAAGCGATCCGCAAGGCCACCGAGGAAGCCAAGCGCAACCTCGTGCGCATTCCCCTCCGCGAAGGCCGCACGCTCCATCATGATGGCCGTGGCCGCTGGGGCGCTGGTAAAGTCGTCCTCCGCGCAGCGCCTCCAGGAACAGGCGTGATTGCCGGTGGTCCAATGCGCGCCGTTATGGAAGTCATCGGCATTCAGGATGTCGTCGGCAAATCCATCGGCTCGTCCAACCCGTACAACATGGTCCGCGCAACGTTCGACGCGCTCAAATCGCAGGCCAGCCCGCGTTCTGTGGCCTCCAAGCGTGGCCTCAAGGTTCAGGATGTCGTCGGCCGTCGTGATGATGGCGCATCCGAAGCCGGCATGGTCGAAACGGCTTAAGGGAGTTTATCATGGCGAAGAAAACTGTCACTGTGCGCCAGACCGGAAGCCCGATCCGGCGCGAAGCCAGCCAGAGAGCGACCCTTGTCGGGCTCGGGCTGAACAAAATCGGTCGCACCCGCACACTTGAGGACACCCCGTCCGTGCGCGGTATGATCCGCAAAGTGGCCCACATGGTTGAGGTCGTCGAGGAATAGAGCTTGCGACCCTGATGGGTTGTCTGGACATGCTTTGGAAGTCAGAAACATGAAACTGAACGAATTATCTCCCGCCGCTGGATCGACCAGCAATCGCAAGCGCGTTGGCCGCGGCGTCGGCTCGGGCACGGGCAAGACCGCAGGTCGCGGCGTCAAGGGTCAAAAGGCCCGCTCTGGCGTCGCGCTGAACGGCTTTGAAGGCGGCCAGATGCCGATCTATATGCGTCTGCCAAAGCGCGGCTTCAAAAAGCCGAACGCCAAAGCCTTCGCATGGCTCAATCTGCGCAAGCTCGGCGAAGCGCTCGAAGCGGGCAAGATTGACGCGAAAAACGTCACCGAGGACACTTTGGTCGCCGCCGGTGTGGTCCGCCGCGCCAAAGACGGTGTGCGTCTGCTTGCCAAGGGCGATGCGCCGAAAAACGTAAACATAACAGTCACTGGCGCGTCCAAAGCGGCGATCGAACAGATCGAAAAAGCAGGCGGCAAGGTCACTGTAACGGGAGTGAAGGCGGAAGCATCCGCATAATTTTGCGGAAAAATTCAGCTTACCCCCTTCACAAAACCCCTTTCGCCGCCGATCTTGGCGGCGAACCTATGTCTGGAGGATTCGCGCGTGGCATCAGCAGCCGAACAAATGGCTCGTAACATCAACTTCGAGACATTCTCGAAGGCCAAAGAGCTGCAAAAGCGCATTCTCTTTACGCTGGGCATCCTGCTTCTCTACCGGCTCGGCACCTTCATTCCGGTTCCGGCGCTTGATCCGGTCGCCTATCGCCAGTTCTTCGAAGGGCAGGCGAGCGGAATCCTTGGCAATATGAACATGTTTTCCGGCGGCGCTGTCGAGCGGATGGGCATTTTCGCGCTCAATGTCATGCCCTATATCACCGCGTCCATCATCATCCAGATGATGACCTCGGCCTCGCCAACGCTGTCTGCGCTTAAAAAAGAGGGCGAGACAGGGCGTCAGCAGATCAACCAGTACACCCGCTATCTCACCGTCGGCTTCGCGCTGATCCAATCCTTCGGCATCTCGGTCGGCCTGCAAGCGCTCAGCCTCGACAGCGTTCCGGACTGGTTCTTTATCCTCACATCGGTCGTCACCCTGACAGGCGGCACAATCTTCCTGATGTGGCTCGGCGAACAGGTCACCGCGCGCGGCATTGGCAACGGTATCTCGCTGATCATCTTCGCGGGCATCATCGCTGAAATGCCCAAAGCCATCGTCAATCTATTGAGCCAGGCCCAAGGCAACTCCACCAATGTCGTCTTCATCGTCGTCATCGCGGCGCTCGTTATCGCGCTTGTCTTGTTCATGGTCTTTATCGAGCGCTCCCAGCGTCGCCTTCAGATCCAGTACCCCAAACGCCAGCAGGGCAATCAGGTCATGCAGAGCCAGACCAATTTCCTGCCGCTCAAGCTCAACACATCCGGCGTCATCCCACCCATCTTCGCCTCGGCCATCCTGCTCATGCCCACCACGGCCATCGGATTTAGCGGCGGCGCAGCGACCTCGGGCGGCGCGACGACCGCATGGGGAAGCGTGCTCCAATGGCTCGCAATTAATCTCGGGCAAGGCTCGCCGGGCTTTATCATTACCTATGGCGTGATGATCGCCTTCTTCACCTTCTTCTATACGTCGATCACGTTTAACCCTGAAGAAACGGCCGACAATCTGCGCAAGCATGGCGGCTTTATCCCCGGCATTCGCCCCGGCAAGAACACGGCGGCCTATATCGACTATGTGCTGACCCGCCTAACCACCATCGGCGCGGTCTATCTCGTCTTTGTCTGCCTGTTGCCAGAAATCTTGCGGGTCTACTATCCCGAAATCCCGTTCTATATTGGCGGCATGTCGCTCCTGATTGTGGTCTCGGTCACGATGGACACAGTGGCGCAGATCCAATCCCATTTGATTGCCCACCAATACGAGGGTATGATCAAGAAATCGCGGCTTGGAGGGCGCAGGCGTTGAACTTAATACTCTTTGGACCGCCTGCGGCTGGCAAAGGCACGCAGGCCAAACGCCTTGTGTCCGAACGCGGCTTTATCCAACTCTCAACCGGCGACATGCTCCGCGCCGCCCGCACCTCTGGCAGCGAGCTTGGTGACCGCGTTGCAGGCATCATGGACGCAGGCACGCTCGTCTCCGACGAAATCGTGATCGAACTGATCGAAGAGCAGCTTGACCTGAACAAAGACGCGCCCGGCTTCATCTTTGACGGTTTCCCACGCACGGTCGGTCAGGCCGAGGCGCTCGACACCTGCCTCAAAAACCGGGGCGGGGCCGTCGATCTCGTCATCCGGCTTGTCGTCGATGAAGAGAAATTGCTCGCCCGCATCACCAAACGCTTCGAGGAAGAGGGCCGCAAGGACGACAATCCTGAAAGCTTCGCCCACCGGCTCGACCAGTATAATGCAAACACCGCACCTTTGTTGCCAATTTACGCCGATCAGGGGAAATTGGTCGAAGTCGACGGCATGGGCGCAATCGAGGCTGTTTCCGCCGAAATCGACACCGCATTAAAAGAAGCCTGATAAACCGGAAGAAGACAGTTGACGCGGTGAAAAAGGGGGCTATAACGCCCTCTTCGCTAGAAGACTAGTGCCCGGTACGTGTGATGAAACCGTCATCCCTCGTTTACGGGCACGTTTGAGTTTTAGGAGATGAATTTGGCCCGCATCGCAGGTGTCAACATACCGACAAATAAACGCGTAGAGATTGCTCTGCGTTACATTCATGGAATTGGCCCCGCAAAGGCCCGTGAAATCACATCCAAAGTCGGCATCTCTGCCGAACGCCGGGTCGCTGATCTGACGGATGCTGAAGTGATCCAGATCCGCGAGACAATTGATTCCGAGCACACCGTTGAAGGGGATCTGCGGCGCGAAGTGTCGATGAACATCAAGCGTCTGATGGACCTTGGTTGTTATCGCGGCCTGCGTCACCGTCGCCGGCTTCCGGTTCGGGGTCAGCGCACGCACACCAATGCACGCACCCGCAAAGGGCCTGCCAAGGCCATTGCCGGCAAGAAGAAATAGGAGGCGGTTATGGCTCGCGATACGCAACGGGTTCGCCGCAGCGAACGTAAAAATATTTCCTCTGGCGTGGTTCACGTCAATGCCAGTTTCAACAATACGATGATCACCATCACCGACGCGCAAGGCAACACGATTTCGTGGCAGTCTGCTGGCGGCATGGGCTTCAAAGGCTCGCGCAAATCCACCCCTTATGCCGCACAAGTTGCCGCTGAGGACGCTGCGCGCAAGGCTCAGGAACATGGTCTCAAAACGGTTGAAGTCAACGTCCGTGGCCCGGGCTCGGGTCGGGAATCGGCTCTACGCGCCCTTCAGGCCGCAGGGCTCACCGTCACATCCATTCGTGACACAACCCCAATTCCGCACAATGGATGCCGCCCGCCCAAGCGTCGGCGCGTCTAACCGATAGATCCAAGCTCCAGAGGGAGAAACGGCAATGGCCGATACTGACGTCACTGTAAATGACCGGAACTGGAAAGAACTGATCCGGCCGAACCGGCCCGTCATTGATGGCGGAATTGACCCGACCCGCAAGGCGAAACTCGTTGTCGAGCCGCTAGAGCGCGGGTTCGGCACCACGCTGGGCAATGCGCTGCGCCGCATTCTCCTGTCTTCTTTGCAGGGCGCGGCGATCACCGGCGTTCAGATTGATGGCGTGGTCCACGAATTTTCCGCAATTCCGGGCGTCCGCGAGGATGTCACCACCATCGTTCTGAACCTCAAACGCATCGCGATTGATATGCAGTCCGACACCCCGAAACGTCTGGTCCTCAAGGCCAGCGGGTCCGGCGCGGTCAAAGCCAAACAGATCGAAACCTCGGGCGACGTCAAAATCCTCAATCCCGATCTCGTCATCTGTCACCTCGATGATGGTGCTGATCTGCGGATGGAGTTCACCGTCGCCACCGGCAAGGGCTATGTCCCCGCCGAGCAGAACCGGCCTGAAGACGCGCCAATCGGCTTCGTGCCGGTCGATTCGATCTATAGCCCGATCCGCCGCGTTGGCTATTCGGTCGAAGACACCCGCGAGGGACAAGTGCTCGACTATGACAAGCTCACCCTCGATGTTGAGACAGACGGCTCAATCTCGCCAGAAGATGCCGTCGCCTATGCCGCGCGGATTATGCAAGATCAGTTGCAGCTCTTCATCACATTCGACGAGCCCGTCATCGAAGCGCCCGTCAGCGAAGAGCAGGATCTCGGCTTCAACCCCGTCTTGCTCAAAAAAGTGGACGAGCTGGAATTGTCTGTCCGCTCAGCAAATTGCCTCAAGAACGACAACATCGTCTACATTGGCGATTTGATCCAGAAATCCGAAGCCGAAATGCTGCGGACCCCGAATTTTGGCCGCAAATCCCTCAACGAGATCAAGGAAGTTCTCGCCGGGATGGGGCTGCACCTCGGTATGGAAGTGGCTGACTGGCCACCCGAAGACATTGAAGGCCTCGCCAAAAAGTACGACGATCATCATTAGAGAAAGCTGACACGGCTTTTCCAAGGAGAGTATTATGCGCCACGGACTTGCGCACCGCAAATTGAACCGCACCGCGTCTCACCGCAAGGCGATGTTCGCCAATATGGCGGCATCCCTGATCATCCATGAGCAGATCGTCACGACTTTGCCCAAGGCCAAAGAGATGAAGCCGATCATGGACAAGCTGATCACGCTGTCGAAAAAAGGCACGCTGGCCGCCCGCCGTCAGGCCTTGGCCCAGATCCGCGACAAAGCGGCCGTCAACAAACTGTTCTCGGCCTTTGGCGAGCGCTATGCCAGCCGCAATGGCGGGTACACTCGCGTCCTCAAAGCCGGGTTCCGCTATGGCGACAATGCGCCGATGGCCGTGATCGAACTTGTTGACCGCGATCCCGAAGCGCGCGGCGCACCAGACCGCGCACGCCTCGCCGCCGAAGAGGCTGCCGAAGCCTAGGCTGACCCAGATCACAGTAGACCCAAATTGCCCCTTGGAACCCGCTTCCAAGGGGCAATTTTTTAACCAAAATTAATGGTACACGGCTTGACAATTGCTGCTTTATGAACGAGTGTTCATGGTGATCGGATAGTGGCGTTGGCGGGTGGTACTGTCTAGTGATTTTCGATCTGTTTCTGACCTTGCGGGAAGTGTCTGATGCCTATACGGCAGGCTTTCTAATCATTCTGCTCCTTGGATTGGCAGGGGTCTTTCTCTACAATTTCAAGTTTCGGCTTCTGCCTGCGGGTGCCTATATCGGCACAACGGCGGACATCATCTATCTGCGGGAGGAATATTCGGTTTGGCGTGGCCGCCTTGATCATGGCGGTATGCTTGGCTTTGAGTATGAGCGTCTGGTCCGTCGCTTTCTTGGCTGGATTGGCAAAGTGTACGGCCATGCCGAGCCCGGGAGAGAGCGGCTCAGCGGGTTCTGGAGCAAAGAGACGCTCGATCGGTGTTTGATGTTGGCACTGATCTATCCGGCGATATCGGTCCTGCTGGTCTGGCACATGACAGGTGAGGTCGGGGCCTTTGAGCGGGCATTGGAGTTTCGCGAAGATATCGAGCCTGCTTTGCGTGGCGCGAGTGCGATTGCGATGGCCTTGTTGGTTGCGGCACAAATCTGGCTGGCGGCACCGCCCGTCCGGTTCCAGACACCTCTATGGCGTGCCGTCCGCGTCGCCATTGTCGGTCTGATTGTTGTTGCGGCGATCATTCTCAGCACGCGGGGCGTTGCCCTCAGCCCAGACACCGACTTTCAGGCGGTCGCAGGGACGGGCGCTATGGCCGGATGCGCGGTGTTTGGAGGCTTCTTCGCGATGGTTCTGCTGCGCGGGCGATATGGCGTCGGTGTCACGGCCATCGTGGTGGTCGGCATTGCCTGTATTGCCTTCGCATTTATTGGAACGGGTGTGCTGGGGTATCAGTCGGGCTTGCGCGGCGACAGCGCCATTTCCGTGGCAACACCGACCGGGCTTCTGGTGGCGCTGCTCATTGTTGTCGGAAGCAGGCTGATTAACCGCCGTCCCTGGCCGAGATGGTTGCTCGTCCTGTTCGTGTTCAAATTATTGGTTCTTTACCCTCTGATCATCGCATATCTGCCGCATATTGTCGGTGTCCAAGAGAACGCAAACTGGACATTGCTTCTGCTTTTGGGGGTTTTCCCGCTGATAAATGCCCTGTTCGATTGGGTCTCTTTGGGAACGACCCGCGGCCTGTTACGTCTTGGGCTACGTTTGCGCGGACTGTGGCCGATCGCGCTGGCTCTGCTTGATCTTGTCTGCGCCATCTTGCTGCTGGGCCTGCTGATTTCGACGCTGGTCGCTTATATATCGGGGCTAAACATCGCCAACACACTCTCAGGTTGGCCGGCGATCTTTGAGCCCGGGATTCTGATCGAGACCATTCGGACGGACCCGGCCAATCCGTCAGCCTGGTGGGTCTATCTGATGATTTTGACGGCGCTGTTGCCCTCCATCTCAAATCTTGTCATCGGGGGACTGTCGGTCATTCGCGGCTTGCCATTTATTGGGCTCATGGTCGCCGGCATTTTGCCCAAAGATCCTATCGAACTGACCATCAATCGCAGGTTCTGGGGCAGCATCTTTCTGACACTGCAATTTGCCACCGCGGTGATTCTTGCGGTGATCTTGAGCATCAGCGTGTTCTACCTTGTCACCTATGGCTTGGGAAAGATCGGTTGGGGCCTCTTGCAAACGGCCGAGCTTTTTGCGCACAGTGTCCAACTCTCTAACTGAAATGTAATGTCAGGCGCGATTGCCCGCTCAGACTCACCGCAATAAAAACACAAATGATGACTAACACTGCGTCCATGACAAAACATGTAACCAAACTTCTGGCTGCGGCTCTTTTCGCCGTTGCCGCGCTGCTGCTGGTCTTGATCCAGCCCGTATTGACCGCGCCCGCACAGGCTCAGGCCGTCCCGCATTCGGCCCAGCAAATTGATCTCACCTTCGCCCCGCTCGTCAAACAGGCGTCCCCCGCCGTCGTCAACGTTTACACCCGTAAAACCGCCCGCCGCCAGTCGCCCTTTGCCAATGATCCGCGCTTCTCGCGCCTGTTCGGCCGCCAACAGGAACGCGCCCAGGGCTCGCTCGGCTCCGGCGTCCTCGTTGGCCGCGATGGCGTCATCGTCACCAACAATCACGTCGTCGAAGGCGCAGACGAGTTCCGCATCGTCCTCTCCGACCGCCGCGAATACGCCGCCGAATTGCTGCTCGCCGACGAACGCACCGATCTTGCCGTCCTCAAAATCGACGCCGAAGCGGGCCAACTTCCCACGCTACCTTTCGCCGACACACGCGACCTCGAAGTCGGCGACCTCGTCCTCGCCATCGGCAATCCGTTCGGCGTCGGCCAGACCGTCACCAGCGGCATCATTTCCGCCACCGCCCGCACAGATGTCGGCATCTCCGACTATGCCTTCTTCATCCAGACCGACGCGGCCATCAATCCGGGCAATTCCGGCGGTGCGCTGATCAACAATGCGGGCGAACTGGTCGGCGTGAACACGGCAATCTTCTCCCGCTCGGGCGGCTCAAACGGCATCGGCTTTGCCATCCCCTCCGAAATGGTCCGCCGCGTCGTCGATGCTGCCGTCAATGAAGGCCGCATCATCCGGCCCTGGCTCGGCCTGAAAGGGCAGGCGGTCAGCTTCGACATTGCCCGCTCCCAAGGCCTCGACCGCCCCATCGGCATCATTGTCACCGAAGTCTACGAAGACGGCCCCGCCGACAAAGCCCGCCTCAGACGCGGCGATCTCGTCACCGCCATCAATGGCCGCGAAGTCTATGACGAACGCGGGCTAAACTTCCTCGCCGCCACCCAATCGCCGGGCGAGCGCGTTCGTCTCTCCGTCCTGCGCGGCGGCAATGAGCGCACCATCAATGTCCTGCTGACCCCGCCACCCGGCGCCACCGATGCCGAGCTGCACCTCATGGCCGGCGCGCATCCGCTGTCTGGCGCAGAGATTGCCGAACTGTCTCCAGCCCTTGCCGAAAGCCTCGGCGGCGACCCCTTCACCAAAGGCATCCTGGTCACCCGCAACCCGCCACGCCGCTCCATCGCCCGCCGCGTTGGCCTCCGCCTCGGTGATATCGTCGTCGCCATCAATGGCCGCGAAACCTCCACCAAACGCCAGCTCGAAGACGCCATAGGCCGCGCCGACGGCAGCTGGGAAGTCACCATCCAGCGCAACGGCCGCCGCATCACCACCCCACGCTTTACGCTTTAGGCTCGAGCTGACGGGAGCTGGAACCTACCAATCAATCGCCCGCCGCAGGTGAGCTGACCGTCGCATTCTCCGCTACCCAGTCTGCAATCTGTCGTGCGGCATCAGGCGTCCCTTGCATCGCCGCTGAGACCAGCATGTCAGCGATAGAAACCTCACCGAGCGACGCCCGAAAAGCTTCCTCCGCTCGATAGAAAGTCGCCGCAATCCCACACGGGCTTACGCAATCCTCCCGCGCCATCCCGCACGGTCCGTTCTGGCGGACATTCATACAGCGAAAACTGAACAATGTGCCCTCAATCGCGGCGGTAATGTCCCACAAAGAAATCTCGGTCGCCGGACGTGCCAGCCGATAGCCGCCATTCGCCCCGCGTGCGGAAACCACCAATCCGGCTTTACTGAGCGCCTGCATCTGTTTGGCGAGATAGGCGGCGGGCACATCATGATAGCTGGCGAGTGCCTCCGCCGACAAAGCCCACCTATCGGGCAGTGCCGCCAGAAGCGTACACGCATGTGCTGCCCATTCGACCCCTTTACCAATCTTCATGACTTGATCTCTCACTTTAAATCAGATATTTTTTATCCGAATTAGGCCGAAAAGGAAACACCATGTTGGCAAAGCGCATCCATCGGCTGACGGCCATTCTCCTCGGCACATTTATCCTCTCGCATTTACTTGTCCACCTCACAGCAATATTCGGCCCCGAAACCCACAAAACAGCGCTCGGCATGGTCCAGATCTTCTACCGAAACCTGATTGGCGAGAGCCTACTTGTCATGGCGATTCTCGTACAAATGGTCAGTGGTATCTCCCGCCTGCGCTTTCGCAATATCGATGGCTGGGCGCGGCTACAAGTGATCAGCGGGATCTACCTCCTTGTCTTTTTCGCCATACACACGAGCGCTGCGCTCTATACGCACCATATCGTTGGGCTGGAGACAGACTTTTTTTGGGCCGCCGGGTCGCTCTACTTCTCGCCCATAAAATACGGCTTTGCACTCTATTACACAGCAGCAGTGCTTGCCGTCTTCACCCATCTGGCAGCCGCGCTGAAGTTTGGGTGGCCGGACATATCGGGCCGTCTTCTCGCGCTTATCCCCGCCGGAGGCTTGGCCATCGGCATCCTTATTGTCGCGATATTTGGCGGCGCGTTCTATGTCATTGAAATCGGGCCGGACGTGCAAGCCTATTATCAAGGCAATTTCGGTGCGCTCGGCCTAACACCGCCCGAAAGCGAGCAATAAGCCCGAACGCTCCCCCATTAGCCTTTTCCCGCAAAAAGCGCTAAATCCACCCCATGTCCGATCTGTTCTCCGCTTCCGATCTTGCCGACGAGGCCCCGCGTCCGCTGGCCGACCGGCTACGCCCCAAAACGCTGTCCGAAGTCGTCGGCCAAGACCATCTGATCGCAGAAGAGGGCGCGCTCGGCCGGATGCTCGCGACGGGCCGGCTCTCCTCGATCATTCTCTGGGGGCCGCCCGGCGTCGGCAAGACCACCATCGCCCAGCTTCTCGCCGCCGAAACCGACCTCAATTACGAAGCCATCTCCGCCGTCTTCTCCGGTGTCAAAGACCTCCGCGCCGCTTTCGACCGCGCTGAGGCCCAACGCAATATGGGCAAGGGCACGCTCCTGTTCGTCGATGAAATCCACCGCTTCAACCGCGCCCAGCAGGACGGCTTTCTCCCTTTCGTCGAGCGCGGCACCGTCACCCTTGTCGGCGCGACCACAGAAAATCCGAGCTTCGAGATCAACGGCGCGCTCCTCTCGCGCTGTCAGGTCTTGGTACTTAACCGGCTTGACGAACCCGCCCTCGAAAAACTCCTCACCCGCGTCGAAGCGGACACCAAACGCGCCCTCCCGCTCACCCCCGAGGCCTGCGCCGCGCTCATCCACATGGCCGATGGCGATGGCCGCTTCCTGCTCAATCTCGCCGAACAAGCGCTCACCCTCGCACGCAAAGGCGATGAGCTCGACGCCGACACACTCGCCAAAGCCCTTCAGCGCCGGGCGCCCGCCTATGACAAAGACCGCGAAGGCCACTACAATCTCATTTCCGCCCTGCACAAATCCGTACGCGGATCAGACCCCGACGCCGCGCTCTACTGGTTCGCCCGCATGCTCGAAGGCGGCGAAGACCCGTTATTCCTCGCCCGCCGCTTGATCCGCATGGCCTCTGAGGACATCGGCCTCGCTGACCCGACCGCGCTCATGATCTGCGCTGAAGCCGCCCGCACCTATGAACGCCTCGGCTCTCCCGAAGGCGAATTGGCGCT